>JAPLEB010000005.1 GCA_026391555.1 Bacteroidia bacterium
TCTTTATCGTATTGATGAGCATAATTTTCGAAGAGTTTTTCATACCAATTTTTCATATGTGAAGGATTTTAATGGTTGCTAACGGCAGTTTGTCCAATAACCTTTTTTATTCCATAATTTTTCATTTGATTTAAGCCGGTACCGGCGACCACGGAAATTTTCTATCCCAAACATCTAACCGGAAAAAAGTAGTCTGAAACAAATGAAAATGTAAAAGAACACCAACATATTACCCAAAAACCACCGAACCTGCCTGAAATGAGACTTCAAATGGAACCCGAATAACGGTGGTAAGTGCCTATAAATACGTCAGGTGAACGGATTTAGAGCAACGTGAGACTTCATGCCTGGCACTATCCCGCCAAAGCGGGACAGGCTATGCCACATGAAGTCCTCTTTATTAGGCGCCGGAGTAAAGTTAAAACTGTCATGGTTGCAGTAATTTGTCTTAGAATAGTTTTTCTGTCATGGAAGAAGTCTCAATTACTAGGCAGCGTGCTCTTTTAATGGTTTAATATGTTTGAATTCAGGTGCTTTTGACTTTTTTTCTTCTTCAAGATCAAAGTCGTTCTGAAGTCCGAGCCAGAATTTTGCAGAATTACCAAAATAGTAGCTAAGTCTTATTGCAGTGTCAGCGGTAATACTTCTGTTCCCTTTAATAATCTCAGATGTTCTTGTCTGAGGTATACCAAGCTCCTTGGAAAGTCTGTAAGCAGATATATTTAATGGTTTAAGAAATTCTTCAAGAAGAATCTCTCCCGGGTGAATATTTGAAATCTTTTCCATTTTATTCTATTTATGATAATCCAATATAGTAACATCACTTGAGTTTCCATCGTCCCATTTAAATACGATTCTCCATTGGTCATTAATCCTGATACTGTAAAAGTCACTCATCTTTCCTGAAAGTTTCTCAAGCTTATTTGATGGAGGAACCTTTAAGTCGATCAAATTCTGTGAGTTATTAAGCATCCTTAATTTTCTCCTTCCAATTTGTTGTATCTCCTGGGGTAGGTTTTTAACCCTATTCCCATTCCATATCTTTTCAGTCTCCTTAGTCCCAAAAGAGGTAATCATTTCCCGTTTAGCGTTACTAACGTCAAAGATAAGTAGTTTATTTCAATAATGCAAATCTTAAGTACTAAGAACGAATTTGTCTTTTTTTGCTGTTAGGCGCCGGAGTTTCTAAATCCCGGTAAACGGGCCGGAGTTTTCGTGTCATGATGAAGTTGTCCAGACAGCGGAGCCCGGGTAGGCAAAGAAGCATCCCGCTGAGGCGGGACAAGTTGTGTTTGGCGGCGAAGCGACGGTTGTAGGGATGGGCCGCCAGACTCTTGCTTGCGCGCTGGCAATCATGATATTATGCACCCCGCTTTGCAGCCAACGGCAGTTTGTCCTATAACCTTTTTTATTCCATAATTTTTCATTTGATTTAAGCCGGTACCGGCGACCACGGAAATTTTCTGTCCCAAACTTCTAACCGGAAAAAAGTAGTCTGAAACAAATGAAAATGTAAAAGAACACCAACATATTACCCAAAAACCACCGAACCTGCCTGAAATGAGG
>JAPLEB010000093.1 GCA_026391555.1 Bacteroidia bacterium
ACTTATCATTTCATCTCGACTCCATAACCTTTACATATTTTACATTTAGTTATTACATAGAAGCAAAATGACATTCCTATATATTGTTGTAGCATTAGTTCTGATATTTGACTTTATCAATGGTTTTCATGATTCAGCAAATTCGATAGCGACTGTTGTTTCAACAAAAGTTCTCTCTCCGATAGCTGCTGTTGGTATGGCTTCTTTCTTTAATTTTATTGCATTCCTGGTTTTTCCTACTAAAGTTGCATTGACAATCGGAAAAGGAGTCGTCAACCCGGATGTTATTAATCTGACTGTTATTGCTGCTGCCCTTATTGCTGCTATAACATGGAACCTTGTAACATGGTGGTTTGGACTTCCCTCAAGCTCCTCACATACTCTGGTGGGAGGACTTGTAGGCGCAGCTGTAGCAAGTTCCGGATGGAGTTCGGTGGTGATGGCAGGAGTTATTAAGATTGTAATATTTATTGTAATTGCACCATTACTTGGAATGTTAATGTCTTTTTTTATATCAGCTATTGTTATCGTACTGGCGAGGAAACATTCTCCTTCAGGGATAGATAAACATTTCCGAAGGCTCCAGCTATTATCAGCTGCAGCTTTCAGCCTTGGCCATGGAGGTAATGATGCACAGAAGTCAATGGGTATTATCTGGGTTGCCCTGATTGCTTCAGGTTTAGCGACTAAAAGTGACCCTATAGCTTTATGGATTGTTCTTTCCTGTCAGGCTGCGATTGCCTTGGGCACATTATCAGGAGGTTGGAGAATAGTTAAAACCATGGGACAAAAAATAACCAAGCTCAAACCTTTTGAAGGGTTCTGCGCTGAATCAGCCGGTGCTATTACCCTGTTTGGTGCAACACATTTTGGAATTCCGGTTAGTACCACTCATGTTATAACAGGGGCAATAATTGGTGCCGGTGCAAGAAAAGGAGTTTCAGCTGTTAAGTGGGGTGTAACAACAAACATTTTCTGGGCATGGTTACTTACGATTCCAGTATCAGCCATTGTCGGTTCATTAATGTACTTTTTCTTAAACTGGACACTTGCTTAAATATTAAATACTTAACAATTAATAATTATTAAAATCATGAATATAGATAGCTTTCTCAAATTTTTTGTGCCAAAAGACCACTCCTTCTTTCCGCTTTTTGAAAGTGATGCACAAAACCTGGTTAAGGCAACTGAGCTTCTTAAAGAGCTTATGTCAAGTACAGAAATCGAAGAGCATGAAAGGATACATAAAGAAATAAAGGACATTGAGCATATTGGCGATGAGATCACCGATAAAACATACGTTCAACTTAACAAATCGTTTATAACCCCTTTCGACAGGGAAGATATTCATGAACTGACCGCACATATTGATGATGTGGTTGATTCAATTAATGGTATCAGCCGAAGAGTTTGCCTGTACAAACCAAAGAAGCTTATCCCTATATATAAGGAGATGGCTGATCTGATCTATGAAGGTGCCCGGGAAATAGAAATTGCGATTCATTGTCTGAAGGATCCTGTAGCTAATAAAGAAAAAATATCAAAAGCATGCGAAAAAGTAACCGCGATTGAGCACAAGGCTGATGAACTATATTTTGTGGGGGTTTCTGAACTATTTGAAAAAGAAGAAGATCCCAAAGAATTACTTAAGAACAACAAGATTCTTGAGATCCTTGAAAGATGCGTTGATGAGGAGGAGGATGTGACCGACACGCTCAAGGCGATCCTTATCAAAATGGCATAAAGAATGGGTCCGGGCTGTTCTTAAGAACTATTTTTTAGCAAAACCTTTGCACATAGCAGGGTCGCATTTTTTCATTCCGTCTTTTGAATTGGCGCAATTGGCTTTACATTTTGCAGGGTCGCATTTTCCTTCTTTACATTTTGCAGGATCACAGCCCATTTCTTTACATTTTGCAGGATCACACTTTTTGACATCGGCTGCTGTTGCTTCTGTCATTTTTCCACAAGCAGAAGCAGATGGACATTTTCCACAATCCTTCGACATTTCTGTTGAAGCCTTTTTAGCTCCCTGGGTACTATTCTGTGCATTTGCAACTATTATAACAACAAAAGCTACTATTAACAAACCAGATAAACCAATAATAATTTTTTTCATATCTCTTATAATTAAAGTAATTTGATCCAGACAAAAATAGGTTTAATAATTTCCATTTAAGTTATACAGAGGTTAATTCGTGTTAAGCCGATGTTAAATTTGCTCCATTAATGCAAAATCTGTTTACTTTTGATACTGATGAAGAAATCAAAATTCCAATTATCACTTCTTATACTGACGCTCGCGTGTCTGTTTGCCCTTGTCGGAATACAGATAAACTGGATACTTAAAGCTGCACAAATGCAGGAAGCACAGTTTAATCATAGTGTAAATATGGCAATGAACCGTATTGTGGAAAACCTTGCAAGGGATCAGGCTATGTGTAAAGAAGTAAACAATTGTATGAGAAAAGGTAATGCCGGTTCCTGCTATCTTATGATGAAAAACCGGGAGGAATGGGCAAATATGGGTTCTATGATAAAAAACGATCTGAAGTATTATGGTATAAATCTTGATTTTGAATTCGATATAGTAGATAATAAGCTGGGCTTAGGCAAGCAGCCAAACAAGAGTGAATATTTCAGCGATGATCTGGAAAATGCCCTACAGCAATCGGGGTTCGAACTCAGGATAAAGTTTCCTGAAAAGCGTGATTTTATTATTGCCCAGATCGGATATATTTTTATTTTTTCAATTGCTTTATTAGCCCTGGTAACTTTATCTTTTATAATGATATTCGGTTTTTATAAAAAAGAAAAGAAGCTTACAGAAAATATTGTTGATTTTATTAATAATATGACACACGAGTTTAAAACTCCTCTCACAAATATTGCATTGGCAAATAGTATGATCTCAAAAACAGATACTGTGGAAAGCGACGAAAAGCTTACTTTTTATTCCCGGGTAATTAAGACTGAGCACGGCAAACTTAAGCAAAGAGTTGAGGAGCTTCTTAAAACCTCATTTTCAGAAACAGGTAAGCCCCTGTTCAATGAATGTATTGATGTCTCGCTGGTTATCGAAAATGTTATTGAAACTTATTCTGTTCAGATCAAAGAGAAAGCGGGATCATTTATTTTCAACAAAGAAGGAGAAAATTTTAATGTGAATGGCAATATTGATCTGTTTCATATAGCCATGGGAAATATTGTTGATAACGCAATCAAATATTGCACAACTACGCCTGAAATCAATATCTTGCTCACCTCAAAAAATAATATTCTAATTGTAGAAATTTCCGACAATGGGATTGGGATTACAAAGGATCAACAGACACAGATATTCGATAAATATTACAGGGTTCCGACTGGAGATATTCATGATAACAATGGTTTTGGCCTGGGACTATATCATGTTAAAAATATTGTGACAAAAATGGGAGGAAAAATTAATGTCACCAGTTCAAAGGGAAAGGGAAGCACGTTTTCATTAGAATTTCCGTTTTCAGGCAACAAATGATAATTAAAGAGTTAAAAGCAAAAATTATTCTTGTAGAGGATGATGTAAACCTCGGGTTCCTGCTTGTTGACTTTCTTGAGGCAAATGGGTTTGAAGTTAAGCTATATAGAGATGGTCTTTCAGGGTTAAAAGGATTCCAGTTATCCAATTTCGATTTTTGTATCCTTGACCTTATGCTTCCAAAAATGGATGGTTTTACTCTGGCAGAGAAGATCAAAGAGTTGAACAGCGAGATACCGGTTATCATTTTGTCGGCCAGGTCGCTCAAAGAAGATAAAATAAAAGGATTCAGGATCGGAGTTGATGATTACATTACCAAACCATTTGACGAAGAGGAACTGTTATACCGTATCAGGGCTATCATGAACAGGATGAAGCAGTTACCGGACATTGGCAATAATAATATTGTAAAGATCGGTAAATTTGAATTTGATACTTTAAACCAACTTTTAATCTTCGATAATAAAGCACGAAGACTTACACTTAAAGAGAGCAAAATACTCCGGGTACTCAGTAATTCAAAAAGCAACCTTGTTAAAAGGGAAGAAATAATGATAGATATCTGGGGCGAATCAGACTATTACACTGGCAGAAGTCTCGATGTGTTTATCTCCAAATTAAGAAGTTACCTTAAAAGCGATCCTGAAATCTGCATTACAACTATACCCACCGTGGGTTATATTCTTGAGACAAAGAGTGAAAATTAAAGTGGATCAAAAAAAACGCCCCGCTAAATACAGGGCGTTTTAATATGCTATATTCTTAATTTTTAATGTTAGGCAGTTGCAGGCCATAACCTTTCTTTTTATCCTCTGCTTTTAACAGAAAGGCAAAAACAAGAGCAAGAAGACTAAAGCCGGTAAAAATCATCATTGGAAGAGTGTAATTATAAAAGGAAAAGACATTATTAAACTTCGAAATCTTTTCTCCTGTATTAGTTACAAAGTTTTCAATTGTACCCTTCGCTATTTCACCTTTGTCTAAATATGAATACTTAGTAACTTTAATTTCGCCTTTTCTAATTGCCTTATTCAATGATTTTTTGCTTATAAATTCAGTATTGATAGTATCGTTGGCGACAGTTATAACAGCAGAGATTGTTCCATCTCCATTTTTAAAAAACTGAGATACTTTAACATCTTCATTTTTGCGGCTTATAGTTCCAACCTCAGAAATGGAATAAGTTTTCTGGTCTGAAACTGCAACCTGAGAAATCTGATTTCCCTGACTTGTAGTAAAACCGGTTCCTGCAACAGCGAAATATCCGATAAAACAATATTTATTAAGAACCCAGCCAATAAGGGCAGGAACGCCCATTAATCCCCAGTTTTGAACCCAAAAGACCAGAGAATAAGCAGTACCGAGCTGTTTTTCAGGAATGATTTTGGGGACTGATGGCCACATAGCAGAAGGAACAAGTGAAAAACCTACTCCAAGAACAAGAATCAGAAGAATTGCAACAATCCATTGATTTAAAAAGGGAACCGAAAAAACTACATGTACAAAAATCAACAATATTGCCCCAATAATCATTATTGATGCTCCCTTCCCTTTTCTATCATATAAATTACCAAATAAAGGAGTTAACAATATGGTCCCGAAAGGCAACATAGCCGGAATTAAGCCTGCCCAATCTTCATTAATATGGAATTTTTGAACCATTAAATCAGTGGCATATTTCAGAAATGGGAAGACAGCGGAATAGAACAAAACGCAAAGAATAGCAAGATACCACCAGCCTTTATTTGTAACTATTTTCCAGATGTCCTTAATACGAAACTCTTCTTCAGTATCCACAGTCTTATTTGCTTTATCATATGCATTTTGTGATACCTCCAGTTTCTTATCCATATAAGTATAGATAAAGAATGCAATCAGACCAATGCATAACATAATGAGACATACAAGAATTGGTGCGGAAACATTATTGAATCCTTTTGCAATTGGTACTGATGTAGAGAGAGCAAGAGCAGTACCCATTCTTGCTGTTGCCATTTCTAATCCCATTGCCAGTGCAAGCTCTTTTCCCTTGAACCATTTTACAATAATTTTAGAGACCGTAATTCCTGCAATTTCCACACCAACACCAAATACTGCAAAACCTAATGCTGCCATGAAAACCTGAGCTTTTACATCCCAGAAAACAAGATGCCATGACTGACCATCAAGCATATGAGTAGAAACAGCCCAATATTTTATAGATGTTCCAATAACCATTATTGTTGCTGCCATTAATCCGGTAAAACGGACTCCCATTTTATCAAGAATAATACCTCCAATGATAAGCATTAACAGAAATACATTAAACCATCCATAGGCACTGGTAAAGAATCCAAATTCCGAACTGTTCCAATGCAACTGACCTTCAAGCAACCCCTTTAACGGAGCCATCACATCAGTGAGATAATAACCGCATAACATTGTAAATGATACCACCGCTAATGCAGTCCAGCGTGCAACTTTGGAGTCGCGCAATGTATTTGTTATTGTTTCCATCTTTTAAAATTATATAATAATTAATGACGGGTAAATGTAGAAAATAAATTGAATTAAAATTCTTAATTACAACAGTTATCCTGAACTAAACTTTGGATGAATTGTTAATAAGAGTAAAAAGAGGGAAATCTTCCTGCAGTTAATAAAAAGATTTTCTGTTATTTTGCAATAAATTAAAAATATTAAACTATCTGTCTGATTATATGAAAAAGAGTTTTATACTGGCATTGCTTACACTGATTGCCATTGCAGTTAATTCACAGAGCGCTACCCTTTCCGCAAATTCAGCCATTAAATGGTACACTATACAGGAAGCCGAAAAACTTAACAAGCAAACTCCCCGTCCGATTTTTATTGACACCTACACCGACTGGTGCGGTTGGTGTAAAAAAATGGATAAGGAAACTTTCACAAACTCAGTGATTTCCGATATCCTGAATAATAAATTCTATCCTGTAAAATTCGATGCGGAAGGAAAAGAAAGCATTAATTTTCTTGGTCAGACCTTTGTAAATGATGGTAAATCAGGAAATGCACATCAGTTAGCAGTTGCCCTTCTGCAGGGACAATTATCCTATCCGACGGTTGTTTTCCTTACACAGCAGAATGATGGAAAAATTAGTGTTTCTCCTGTTCCGGGGTTCAAAGAAGCTAAAGAGATGGAAGTTATTCTTAGTTTTTTTTCTGATAAAACGTATGAAACACAAAAGTGGGAGGATTTTCAGAAGAGCTTTGTTGGGAAAGTGAAGTAAATCTTGTAATAATGAAGCTGAAGCAGGGGATAACCCTATAATTCAATGCTGTTTTGTGCAACTTTAAAAGTTCGGTATTGCCTTGCGATGTTGCTATCATTCCTCTTTTTTCTTTTTGTGAGCTTCCAGTTTTTTTATGGCTTTGTCAAAATCGCTTTCAAAAAGTTTGTCTTGTACAATCCGATATTTTTCAAATTCACTTTCGGCAAATGATTTGGCAATAGCTTGTGTTACTTTACCTGCATTGCTCAAAATATCTTTTTCGTTGAGATAATTTTTGGCAATCACAACATCGATTTTGATAATTTTCCCCGAAGGTGCATTTTTCCATTTAAAAAATTTTGCGCGAGGGCAAAGTCCGGGTAGATGAGTATAAGGTTGAAAGTCAAGATGTATGTTTATTAAAGTTGCGAATCAATCTTTTTATCTGGATCAGAAAAACTATTTATTATTTAATAAGCTTGGCCATAACGGCAGTTTGTCCAATAACTTTTTTTAGTCAGCAAATTTTCATTTGATTTAAGCCGTTAACAGCGACCACGGAAATTGGCAATTATGTTATGATCAGGTTTGAGGGACTTTAAAAGCCACATTACTTCAATGTTGCGTCTGCATTCTATTTCCGGAAAAAGATTGATTTGGTTTCTGTTATGTCCTTGTATGAATTTCATGTAGTCAAGATACAAAAACCCGGCGTTAATTGAAGAATCACCAACTCCATAGTTATCAACAAAAAAGGTAGGTTATTAGACAGTCTGCCGGCAGTTGAGGCTTAATATAGTGCGGGTTTGCGGTAGATAAAACTGTCCGGCTGCCTGAAAATTATATGCGATAAATAAAACTTGGAGAGACCCTGACGTCTGTATTATATTTAGCCTTTGTTGTGGCGTTGTGCATTATTTAAGCTCGTTTCTCAATCCTTGAATCGTGAGGATTTTGGTCTCATTTATATGCTCAAGGTCAAGCAAGTCATTGTCTCCGGTGACTAAATAGTCCGCATTACTGTCTATTGCCAGGTTCAATAAAAAATTATCTTTTATGTCGCGACATCTGTTTATTTCAGTTGTAACTTGGACAAGAATTCCGAATCTGTTAATTATTCGTATCAAATGCTTAACATCACTCTCAGCAAAGTATTTCTTAAATTTTGGTCTTTCTGCAACTGAAATGAACTCACTAAACAACTCTTCTGAAAAGATGAGTTTCATTTTTCCTGTTTCAATGTAGTTGTCAAGAAAGCTGAAATCTCTTGAAATAAGAAAGCTAATCCAAATGTTCGAATCAAGGATTACTTTTTTATTCTTCATAGCGGGCTTTTCTAACCGATTCCACCTCTTTGGTTATCTCTTCTAAAGTAGGGGCATTATCAGAAAGCTTTCTTAGCTTTGTAAGTAATTCAGTAAACTTCGATTTTCCTTTTTCTTTTTTTATCCTTATCAAATCCATGTCAACCAAACTCTTAATCAGACTTTTGGCTTTTGGATTTATTATTTCAATTCTTAGTGATTCCATACCAAATCATTTTATACAAATATATGAAATTTCATGTGTTATAGAAATTTCTCCTTCTACCGGTAATGGCTTTTACAATATATTATACTTTGGTTTCATTCATTTTCAATATAGCTGATAAATTTTATTGCACGTCATTTTATTATATTTTTTGATGTGGCTAATGCAATCACTCTTCCTTCATCACCCACAGCGGTATAGAAATGATATACAACGCCTTTCCATTTTATCACCCAAGGTTTGTGAGCATATTTTTTATCATAAAATTCTGAAGGTGCTATCAAATCAGGACCACTCCAATCTGTCCAGTTTATTAAATCGTAAGAACAGGCAAATCGTTCAAAAGCACCAGGTTTCCAAAACGCTCCAAAATAGAACATAATGTAAAGGTCGTTGTACTTTGCTATCTGTGCATCACCACAAATCCCCTTATACTTTGTAATGGCAGGATTTTTTCCATAACGTTTCCATGATACCATATTATCGGAGACCGCCATGCCAATGCTTTCATAATTAGCAGTGTCTCCCCTGGCGTTGTAAAACATAACAAAGGGATGTCCTGTGTGCTTTATGTTATCGTGTATGACCAAGCTTTTGTAAATAGTTTTATTCTCAAACCAACGAACATCTTCATCTTCAGGAGACAAGACAGGGTTGTTATTTGTTTTCCAATCATGAAGTTCCGTTAAAGTTGTGGAATTTGCCAAGCCTGTTCTTAACACGCCAGCTTCGTATCCGGCTGTGTTTCCGCCCAAGTATGTCATCCAGTATTTGCCTTGATATTTCTCGACAGAATAATCACCGCCCCAATTAATGTTAACTAATGATAAGTATCCGGCTTTTTGGTTAGCATCCCACGTATTCTCTGTAAACGACAATAGTTTGCCTTTCGATTCCCAATGGAGCAAGTCAACACTTTCTGCCAGCCATGTTTCATATCCTTGACCGTTAAAAACAATGTAAGTCATGTACCAAATATCGTTTTCGCAAAAAATAGTTGGCGAGTCAACCATTTTTGTGATATCAGGATGTTGAAAAACAACACCATATTTAAACGGAGTTTTTACCTCATTGTAAATTTTCTCCATTGTCTCTTGAGGTACCACCTTATTTAATGTGGTATTTGTTTGATTACAACAGGTTATTGATATAATCCCACATACGACAACTACTAATAAAACTAAGTTCTTCATTTTAACGTTATTAATTCTTTTTTGTTGATTTGCCATAATTCTTTCTTTTTCCACATAGTCTGAATTATTTCTCTTATTTCAGATGGCAAATCACCTAATTTTTTGATCTGCCAATCTCTTTCCCTTTCTATATCCTTGTTTGCAAATTTTACAGCTTTAAGAGCATAAAATGCTCCACATAGAGAATGATCTGCCATATGAGCAGTTGCAACCGCTTGTCCAATGGAACGGGCTACTGCTTTGGATACAGGGTCTTCTAATTGTCTCGCCACTGCATGTGCTCCCAATGAAGCTTTCATAGCTACACCTGTTGGTACATTATCATTCTCCCATTCCTTAGCTACGTTTAGTGCATATATTAGTCTTTTATCAATCTCCTTGTCAATAAGAGACAATACATGTTCAGAGCATTCTCTTGCCCATTT
This sequence comes from Bacteroidia bacterium, assembly GCA_026391555.1. Taxonomy (GTDB): domain Bacteria; phylum Bacteroidota; class Bacteroidia; order Bacteroidales; family VadinHA17; genus LD21. Next base: position 9,896 of record JAPLEB010000093.1, read on the forward strand.
AATTAACTTGCGATGGTTCTCTTTTGTAAGCGGACCTCCTCGATGCTCTGCAACAAATGGATAACGCTTTGACTGTTTTGCTGTCTTTTTCAGATTCTTGTCCTGCATTCTTGCTGTATATTGTTTTTCAACATCTGAGTCAGATTGTCCATTGGAGGGTTTTTACAATGACCGCTAACGGTTTGCAGCTAACCGCAGGCAGGGAGAATTACCTCCAAACTTCCTACGAGACACCACAGTTCAAATATACACTTTTCTGGCTTACGAGGACAAAAAACCTGCTTGAGGGTAGGTGCTGTTAGGTGCTGTGTTTCTGTTTGTTCAAGGTAGATTCACTCGTTTTAAACACCAATTTTCTTCTTTTGTGGTGAAGGCAAAATTTTTCTCTTAGCGTTTTTCGCTTTCAGTTCATTCATTAACTTTCTGAAGTCTTTCAGTTCCTCCTCAGTCCATGGGTCGGATTGAACAGTGAAATCTACATTTTTTGGTTCTTTTATTAGTCCCATTTTTTTATGATTTAAAATATTTTGAAATCAATATTACAGCAGCATTAGTTTCAATAAACATTCTAAGTCCCCGAAAATGGGTAGCATGAAGTGTTTCTTTATAATGCTTAATTAATGCTGTCTTGGCATCGAACGCCAGAAAGCCCTGATAACCCTTGTTAACCGAAATTTTGCAAGCATAAGCAACAAGGTTTCCAGGAACTCCAAGATAAACTTTGTCTTTTCCTTTGTTAAATTTAGCACTTTCAATGAGGTGCATGAAAACATGGTCTTGCTTCCTTAGACACAAGCTCATTTTGACTTTTAATTTGATCTTGCAAAAATTTAATCGCAGCCTGATTTTCTTTTTTCATTGCCATTTGAGTATATTTTAAAATTTATCAGCAAGAGTCACGGTTTGACGAAAAGTTAAATTTGTTTGTAAGTCTTAAATTCAATTGAAATGTTTAGTATGTTAAAGATACTCATTATAACTGTCATGGTTCATGAAATTGTCTCATTGAAATAAAGTTGTCTTAAAAGTCCCGGTAAGTGGGCAGGATTTATGTGTCACGATAAAGTTGTCCAAACGGCTGAGTCCAGATAAATGGTACGAAGTTGTCACGTCAAGATAAAATTGTCCAGATGGCGAGCAAAAAACAAGGCACCAACGCGTCGGCTGCCAGCCCTATTGACTTTGTCTCGGCAGCAGGATTAGTCACGTTACTGAGAGTTTGATAAGTGGGATATAATTTTCTATCATAGACTTATGGAACTGATTACTAAGCTGCCCGGGTTGCTGAAGGCAACCGAGGACCAACATAAATTTACTTTGCGAAGCAGACCGAAAAGTTTTCTGGTCCGAGCTCGGCGAAGCCAATTACCCATCCGTGTTATGCTTAGGCATTATTTTATCATTAGCCAAGGTGCAATACCAATTGTTCAACTTTAATTTTCTCTCTTAGGCCGTGATTGTGTTGAGTAAATTTGTCTGTGTTGAAGTTGCAAACAAGGGCTTCAACAACTGTTCGTCTGTTTTCAATGCTACCACCGTTATAATAAAAATGGTCTTTGGTTACAATGTGGAACTTGCCCCAAAGCTTTTTTATCATTTCGTTTTCTCTCCAGTCGTTGTGATGCCAAGTTGAAAGAATAAATTTTGCTTTTGTTTCAGATAATAAACTGAACAAAAGTTCTTCGTCTTGCTCTGTCCATCCGTTATAATAGTCAACGTGTCGTCCATAATAGGGTGGATCACAGTAGATAAAATCATTTTCTGTTGCAAGTGGAATAATGTCTGCAAACGATTTATTGTAAAAAGTCCAGTCAGGTTCGGTTTGTATAATTTGAGAAACTGTAGCAACCTGATTTGTTATTTTGGTTATGTATGCCTGCGCAAATCTGTCGGGCTTTTTGCAAAAAGGAATATTCCAATTTCCTTTGCTTCCAAATCTCATCATCCCGTTGAAGCCTGCACGAGAGAGAAAAATAAAGTCATAAGGCGAATATTCTCCGCTATTGAAACGTGTTCTGACTTTTAGATAATGTTCGTAACCGTTGTTTTCTGCTATACTTAAATTTTCTCCTTCTATTTCAAGGTACTGTTTCATTAAAGGAGCAGTAATTGTCTTATGTTGAACACCTTTATAGAAGTTTATTATATGTGGATTTGTGTCGTTTAGGATGGCTTTTTTGTAACCTGAATTAAATGCCACAACACCAGTTCCCAAAAATGGTTCAATCCACTTGCCCTTTACTTTCGGTGCAAGTTCCATAATCCAAGGAACTAACTTGGTTTTTATGCCTTGACTTTTTATAGGTGGAACAATTACTCTCATTTCGTTTTCTTTGGAGAAGATTTGCTAACTATCTTTTTCCACAAATCGGTTCTTCCTTTAAACTCTAAGAAATCTTTGAGAGTTGTGATTTTTATAGTTTTCCCATTTTTAATCATAGTTGCTGAACCGTGATTTATCCAATACTCGTCAAACCATTTTTCTCCTAATTGATTGAAAATTCCGTTTCCATTTTTTAGGTCGGCAATGTCGAATATTGAACCAATGTTTGCAGTATTTCCTGAACCTTGTTTGTCGCTTGCAATTTTCCATTTTTCGGCTGCAAAAAAGTCAAAGTCTTTAATAACTGATGTAATAGATTTGAGGTTTTTTACTGTTGTAACTTCTCGTTCACCAACTTTTTTGTTTGGTGTTTCGTATTCTTCCTGAAGGTCTTGGACTTGATATATTTCTGTCTCGGAAAGGTCATTGCTTATATCTGTTCTTGTGTAAATAACACCTAAACAATAATGTCCTGTATATTGATTGTAAGGAAATTGAATGTTTTTGTCCTTGTCCCTTTCTTTGAAATAGCCACCGTGACTACCCAATGTAAAACCAGCGGTTTTATCGTTTCGTCTGAAAGTCGTTTTGATGTCAAGGGCAAATTTTACTTTTTCATTTTTTTTGTGAATGAAAGTCAGGTCAGGATACCAGTTTTGTTTTTCAGCAAGAATAATGTGGTAACCGATACTGTCGGCAAACTGCAAGATTTGAGGAAAAATGTGTATCTCAAGAATTTTGGAGACAATTTTAGTGTCCGATGAAATCGTGTAGACATTCTTGTAAACGTCAATAAACCCCTTTACAGACCAATCGCCATTGTCTGTAGAAACGTACTTTTCAAGCTTGTCTGCAAACTTATCAAGTTCTTTTTTAAAGTCCGTTTTATATTTGTTTTTATCTTTTATATCCATATTACAAATGTAGTAAAAATTCGTTCAATTTTCAGCCAGATTAGGATAACTCGATCAGGTCAGCGTTATATTTGGCATAACGCTTCATCTGTATAGAAAGTTGTCGTCGTTGTCAACTGCTAGTGTGGTTTTTGCCAGTCCCGGTTAATGGGCAGAAGTTTTCTCGTCAAGGCAAACTATCTTGCGTATGAGTCCCGGTTGACCGGTCTGTAAGAAATATTATAATCGTCAATTAAGTTAATAATTTTATCCGAAATGGGCGCTATCCTGTCTTTCTTTCCTTTCGATTGCCTGATAAGAAGTACCCCTCTCTGCCTGTCAATATCTCCCGGTATTAAATTTAGCAATTCACTTCGCCTTAATCCACACGCGTAAATAAGCGAAAGCGCCAGAACCCGGTACCAGGAAACCAGTACCTTTTTCTTAAGTATTGAATCACCCTCCCAAATACAACTTAACTACTTCCCAATAATATAGTTCGCCGGAAGTTGAATTACCTTTCCGAACTGATAGATCAATCTTCTCGTATTGAATAGTATCTCATTCCCCAAACTGATTTTAATGTTCACAACATCAGGTACCCTGTAAAACAATTTATCAAACTTTGGCGCTTCCATTTCAGGCTGAACTTTATTTAGGATTGTCATATCCTTAGTTTTCTTTTCAGGAATAAGTTCGATTGTAACAGGTTTCCCTCCCTTCATGGGTCCGGTTACAGTACCGGTAAGGTCCGAAAATTGAAATAGCGATACAGGTTTTCCTACCATCTCTTTTACCGGTATGATCTGAAAGGTAAATATCCTTGTCTCATTAAGGATTTTACCGGTAAATAATTCTGTATATTCCTTTTCCAGACGGTTCATCTCATTTATTGCAGCGTTATTTTGTGGAAAGACAGTAGCTTCACCTGTAAGAATAAGATGCTTTCCTTCTCTCATTTCCATTAGCCTCAGTGCAGCCTTCTCAGCCAGCTGATCAACAGTAAGCTTTTTTTTCTTTTCAACAATATAAGGTATCCGTATGAAGGTGGAGTCAATACTTACGCGCTTGTAAGCAGTATCAATTTGCAACTGAAAATATTCGTCCGAGCCAAGATCAAATGAACGAAACTGATTGATATCCGGCTCTTTGGCCATGGTCTTACTCTCAGAAGAAGAAAATATGCCGGGATTCAGATCAAGAATAAGTCCCTCTTTCTTAAGCGCCAGAACATTTGTCTGAAACAGAGTATTGCTCTCAATAACATAAAACTCCGATGGATCTAACTCCTCGTGAGTCTTAACTGTTATACCCTTTATTGACCAGAATTCACTTTGACTCTGTATAACATCATTAAGACCAAGCAGATCGCCGGCAAAACGAGCATAAGGACCCGGTTTTTCTATCGTTCTTTCCATTTCAATAAACACAGTAAATACTGTTCTGGGAAGGCCATATACGATGCTTCCTTCCTTAAGAGTAACAGTATCAGAAAGCGGCAGAATAATGCTCTTTGGTTCAGCAAGTTTCCTGGTCGGAAAGCATGAACTAATAAGAATTACGAGTATTATGAATATGGAAAGTCCTGATATCGTTTTCATATAGATTTTTTAAAAAAAGTTCAAAGTTCAAAGTTTCGCGTTTTTCGTTTTTGGTTTCGTTTTGTCTTTTTACTTTTGTCTTTTTATTTTTGTCTTTTGTCTTTATTCATATATCGCCTATCGCTTATCGCCTTTAGTATATAATTTATTCCCGGGTTTAAGTTTCAGTTCTTCTTATTGTATTAAACGCTTTACCGATATTGTTAATTATATCTGATGCAATAATTGATTCATAACATGATTCTCCTGCAGCTATGTCACCGGCAATACCGTGAAGATATACTCCTAAAACAGCAGCATTTTCAGATGTATAGCCCTGTGCAAGCAAAGATAACAATATTCCGGTAAGTACATCACCACTGCCGGCAGTTGCCATTCCGGGATTCCCGGCGCTATTAAAAAGTATTTTTCCGTCAGGAGTAGCGATTGACGTATGAGCTCCTTTAAGGACAACTATGCAATTTAGGCCCTTTGAAAATTCCATCTGCCTCTTTAACCTGGAAAAACCATTTTCTGTTTTTCCTGCAAGTCTCTCAAATTCTTTTGGATGGGGAGTAAGAATTGTTCCTGCGCATAAAAGAGAAAGCCATTTCTTATTTAAAGAAAGGATATTCAGCGCATCAGCATCAATTACCATCGGTTTTTTACATTCCGATAAAAGGTTATTAAGCGCTTTTTGCGATTCCGGTTCCATTCCTAAGCCTGGTCCAATACCAACAGCACTGAAAGAGTCAGTATTTCCAATATCTGAAATATATTCTTCAGATTTATCCATCTTCACCATCGCTTCGGGCAGAGCACTCTGCATGACTAAGCTACCGTGTGAAGGTATTTGACATGTTATCAGCCCAATACCTGTTCTCAGAGCTGCTCCTGCTCCCAGAACGGCTGCACCCATTTTGCCTGAAGACCCTGAAACAAGCAAGCCATGACCAAAATTTCCCTTGTGATCAAATTTTTTTCTTTTTTTAAGTAACGGGGCCACATCACTGTTTCCCAGTAGTGTATAAGGTGATATTGTATTTCTGATTGCATTGTTATTCAATCCGATAGGCAACACTACCCACTCTCCTGCATAAGGAGCATTTTCAGCAAACATAAACGAGAGTTTGGGAAATTGAAGACTAAGGGTATAATCAGCTTTAATAATATTTTCAGGATTATTGGCACTATTATCTTCTCCAAACAGCCCTGAGGGAATATCAATTGAAATTATTGTTGCATCAACCCGGTTAATCTGTTTTATAACTTCTCCAGGTAACCCTTCAACAGGCCGGGTAAGTCCGGAGCCAAAGATTGCATCGATGATAATATCCCCTGAAGAGATGACCGGAAACTGATTTGCTCTGGTTAAATAATTCATCGGGACAGATGTTTCCGTTTCCAGTCTCCGCCGGTTTATCTCCCAATCCATGGATGCCTTTTCCGAGAATTTAATATAATGTATTTCAACATCATACCTGTCAGCAGCCAGCATACGCGCAAGGGCTAGTCCATCGCCTCCGTTATTACCCGGACCTGCAAAAACAACAATACGCTCAGACCGCCCGAACCTGTCAGTGATCCATTTGAACAGTTGCCCGGCAGCTCGTTCCATCAGATCAATGGAAGCTATGGGTTCATGCTTTATGGTATATTCATCAATCTCCTTTACCTGTTCACAACTTAATATTTTCATCTGGGGATCACAATTGTTTCACAAATTTACACTCTTCTGCCATTATTAAAAAGAAAGCGGGTAATTATTTCTACTTTAACAGATTAGGATTAAATCTGATTTTTCTGCTTTTTTACCCCTTGCCCTAAAGGGAGAAAGCAGATTTTTTACTTAAGAAAAGATTAATATATTTGTTGAGGAGTTAGAATTATTAATTAAAATTATTTGTATTCTTTCAATAAAATTCCAGCATGCTTGAAGATCAATGGATTCAGGTGAATGATAAAATATCAGACTAAATCGTAAATAATTAATAGATATGCTTAAGAATCATCCCAAGGGACTACTCGTAGCCTTCTTTTCAAATATGGGTGAAAGGTTCGGATTTTACACAATGATGGCTATCCTGGTTCTCTTCCTGCAGGCAAAATATGGTTTGCCTGCAGAAAAGGCAGGAGATATCTACAGCTGGTTTTATTTCAGCATTTATGCCCTGGCTCTTTTTGGAGGGATTATTGCTGACGCTACCCGGAAGTATAAGACTGTTATCCTATTCGGGATAATCGTAATGTTTGCCGGATATCTTCTTATAGCAGTACCCGGAATGCCTCTCACATTTACAATTATAGCTTTATTCACGATTGCTTTTGGAAACGGACTGTTCAAAGGGAACCTTCAGGCTGTTGTCGGGCAGATGTATGATGATCCAAAGTATTCCAAACTAAGGGACTCTGCTTTCATGATTTTTTATATGGGTATAAATGTAGGAGCATTTTTCGCACCATTCGCTGCAACAGCAATGAGGAACTGGTGGCTGAAGGTAAATGGCTTCGCACAAGATGGCTCCCTCCCATCTCTTTGTCACCAGTTTATAAACGGTACACTTAAAGATACCACGCAGTTTCAGCAGCTTGCCGATGGAGCCAATCTATCTGGTCATGTTACAGATCTGACTCTTTTTGCCAATAAATATCTTGAGGTATTTTCAAAAGGTTATAACTATGCATTTGGAATTGCTGCAGGAGCAATGGTAATTTCTCTTTTGGTTTATCTTATCTTTAAAAACCATCTTCCTAATAAAGAAAAGGCTGTAAAGGATGGTGCCTCCGCTATTCCGTTCAAGGCAACTCCTTTTATTACAGCTCTTTCAGCTCTCGTTATTACTGGTATTATCTTTAGTTTCATTCTGAGTGCTGCAACAGGAAGCCCATTTGCCAAAGTGGTTGCAAACGGGATGGCATTCGGTCTGTTTGCCGGATTTGTGACATGGATGCTGATGAGTGCAAAAAAGGAGGAATTTCCCCAGGTTTCTTCATTAATTCTGGTTTTTGTGGTTGTTATCTTCTTCTGGATGTCATTTCACCAGAACGGACTGACACTTACACTTTATGCACGGGATTATACCACAAAACAGGTTGGTGCGTTTACAAATATCTTTTTTACCCTTCCATCGCTGTTGGCTTTGGTAGGATCAATTACCGGTCTTGTGTTGTTAATAAGGAGCAAATTGAAAGGAAATACCAGAATTTCCGGTGGAATTCTATTGGTAATTTCATTCTTTTTTTCAACCTACCTTTTAAGCGGATATGATCCGACCGGATTATTTAAGCTGATGAAATTCATAAGTCCATTTAATGAACGAAATGCCATTTCACCTGAGATCTTCCAGGTGTACAATCCGCTTTTTATTGTCGCTCTTACATTCCCTGTTATGGGAGTATTTGCCTGGCTTAACAAGAAAAACATCGAACCTTCCACTCCAAAAAAGATTGGAATTGGGATGGTTATTGCAGCCATTGGTTTTACCCTTGTACTTTTATCATCCATAAAATTGCCTTCACCAATAACACTTCATGGAGCTTCGGCATCTGATCTTGACAGGATTAGTCCCTACTGGTTAATAAGCACCTATTTAATTCTGACGATAGCAGAACTTTTCCTTAGTCCCATGGGTCTGTCTTTTGTTTCAAAAGTGGCTCCCTCCCGTTTCCAGGGACTAATGCAGGGAGGATGGCTTCTTGCAACAGCTGTCGGAAATAAGCTTCTGTTTGTTGGCACATTACTTTGGGACAGAGTTGAATTGTGGCAGCTCTGGCTCGTGTTTATTGTATGTTGCATGATCTCGGCTACCTTTATTTTTTCGATTCTCAAAAGGCTTGAGAAAGTCGGTAAAAGTTAAACTATGAAAGTCCTGAAGTTTGGCGGTACATCTGTGGGGTCTCCTGAACGCGTCAGGGGCGTAAAAAAGATCATTGAATCCCAAAGCTCACATTGTGTGATAGTTGTATCGGCCTTTCAGGGGATTACAGATGACCTGAAGCATATTTGTGAACTTGCATCAACAAGGAATGATGAGTACAAGGTAGTTCTTGATAAAATAATTCATAAACATGCAGAATTTATAAAACAATTATTAGTTAAAGATAAACAGGATTTTGTTCTTAAAGCCATAGAAAATATCTTCAGCGATCTCCGGGAAACCCTTAATGGGATTTACCTGCTCCGTGAACTAAGCAATCATTCTCTTGACCAGGCACTGTGCATAGGAGAAATGCTATCCTCTTTGATAATAAGTAACTTCATTGATGATAGTTTGCATATTGATTCCAGGATATTTATCAAGACAGATAGTAATTTCGGATTTGCTAACGTTGATTTCGCCCTGACAAATAGTCTTATCAGAAAGAGTATTACTGAAACCAGGAAGCATATTATTGTTCCGGGCTTCATTGCCAGCAATCTTCGTAACGAAACAACCACACTTGGAAGAGGGGGGTCGGATTATACTGCAGCAATAATTGCAGCTGCTCTCGATGCTGAGGTTCTGGAAATATGGACTGATGTTGATGGTTTTATGACTGCCGATCCCAGGAAAGTTGAAAAAGCCTACGCGATTGAAAATCTTACGTATTCGGAAGCTATCGAATTATCGCATTTTGGTGCAAAAGTAATCTATACTCCTACTCTTCGACCTGTTTACAAGAAGAACATCCCAATATTGGTTCTCAATACATTCAATCCCGGGTCAAAAGGAACTGTTATCAGCCATAAATCATCTGATGATAACAGAAGTCCAATCAAAGGAATTTCATCAATTGATCATATCGATCTGATCACATTGCAGGGGACAGGCATGGTTGGTGTTACAGGAACATCGATGCGGTTGTTTGGGGCATTGGCCAGGCAGGAGATCAACATAATTCTGATAACCCAGGCTTCCTCAGAATATTCAATAACTTTTGCTGTAAACCCTTCCGACTCATCAAAGGCAACTGATTCAATACAGGAGGAATTCAAAAATGAGATAATCCTTAATAAGGAATTAAAAATCCTGACCGAAAAGAATCTTTCCATAATCGCTATTGTAGGCGAAAGAATGAAAAACACACCCGGGATATCAGCAACACTTTTCAGGTCGCTTGGCAGGAATGGAATAAATGTAATCGCTACTGCACAGGGTTCATCTGAATTAAATATTTCGGTCGTTATAAAGAATGAGAGCCTGAAAAAAGCGCTTAACGTTATTCATGATGGCTTTTTCCTTTCCCGTTACAAGGAAATGTACCTTTTTATTGCTGGTACCGGTTTGGTGGGTTCAAGCCTTCTGAAGCAGATTCAAAAACAACATTCAACTCTTATCAGCGAGCATAGCCTTAAAGTAAATCTGATGGGTGTAATTAATTCAAGGAAAATGTACATCGATAAGAAAGGTATTTCGCTGGATAATTACAGGGAAACTCTTAAAACATCGGGCGAAAAAGGAGATATATCCGGTTTCATTCAACAGATGACAAGACTTAATCTCAGGAATTCAGTATTCATCGATTGCACAGCCGATGAAAATGTTGCATCCCGATATGTTGATATTCTTTCAAATTATGTTTCAATTGTAACTGCAAATAAAATTGCCTGTTCCTCAGAATATAGTTATTATCAGCAACTTAGGACCATTGCAAATGAACAGGGAGTGAGGTTCATGTATGAGACCACGGTAGGCGCCGGATTGCCAATTATCAAAACTATCAGTGATCTTGTTGTCAGTGGCGACAAGATCCTAAAGATTGAGGCTGTATTATCCGGAACTATGAATTTTATATTTAATGAGCTCAGTCCGGAAATGCCTTTAAGCGCTGCCATCAGGAAGGCAAGGGAAAAAGGTTATTCAGAACCTGATCCACGTGTGGATCTCAGTGGAACAGATGTTGTCAGAAAAATCCTCATACTGGCTCGTGAAGCCGGTTATCCGATTGAAAAGAATGATGTTCTTGTTAATAAATTCCTGCCCGATGAATGTTTTGAAGGCGATCTTAATGATTTTTTTGAAAAAGTTAAAGAACTTGATGCTGAATTCGAACAAAAAAGGAAGGAACTTTCAAGGCAGAACAAAAAGTGGAGATTTTTTGCCACTCTCGATCATGGCAAGGCAAAGGTTGAACTTCTGACTATTGGTGCAGATCATCCTTCTTTTAACCTTGATGGAAGCAATAATATTATTATGCTTACAACCAACAGGTACCATGAATTGCCAATGGTGATCAAAGGATATGGTGCAGGATCAGAAGTTACTGCTGCCGGAGTGTTTGCTGATTTAATGAGGGTGGTAAATGTCTGAATAGTTGAAATGTTGAACACGCTAACAAACGAATAAAGAATTGAAAAGTGAAACCCTGAAATATTATTCGACAAACCTAAAGTCACCTGAAGTAACTTTTCAGGAGGCACTCCTCAGAGGCCTGGCTCCTGATGGCGGATTGTATATGCCTGTTTCATTTCCATTAATAACTTTTGAAGAACTTGAAAGTTTTTCTGACAAAAACTACTATGAAATAGCTTTTATTGTTCTTAATAAAATCATTGGTAAAGAGATTAATAAACAAGATCTTTTAAACCTGTGTCTCGATGCGTACAACTTTGACGTGCCTCTTGAAAAAGTGTGCTACCGTAAATATATTATGCGTCTGGATCAGGGTCCCACAGCCTCATTCAAGGATTTTGCAGCTCGGATGATGAGCAGGCTAATGCAATATTACCTGGCTCTTAATAATCAACATCTTACAATACTTACTGCAACATCAGGCGATACAGGAAGCGCAGTAGCAAATGCTTTCTATGGACTCAAAAACATCAATGTAATTATCTTATTTCCTGACAATGAGGTTACCTTTATGCAACGCAAACAGATGACCACCCTTCAAAACAATATTAAGGTCATAGCTATAGATGGTAAGTTCGACGATTGCCAGAGGCTGGTAAAGAAGGCTTTTTTGGATCCATCACTTTCACATATTAATCTTTCCTCTGCTAATTCAATTAATATCGGAAGATTACTCCCTCAATCGGTATACTATTTTTATGCATGGTCGAGACTCTCGGAGAGAGTTGATGACAAAGCGGTCTTCAGTGTGCCATCAGGCAATTTCGGGAACCTGATGGGTGGACTTATTGCCCGTAAAATGGGCCTTCCAGTTAAGCAATTTATTATTTCAACAAATGAAAATGATGAGGTTCCTGAATTTTTACGAACCGGGAACTACAAATCAATCAGTCCATCAAAGAATTGCATTTCAAGTGCAATGAATGTTGGCCACCCAAGCAACCTGGCAAGAGTTGTGGCCCTTTACGGAGGAATGATGGATGAAACAGGAATCATTATCAAAGCGCCTGACCTGAATAGAATGCATGAAGATCTCTTTGCAGTAAGTGTAACCGATGAAAAGACAAGGTTGACAATTGCAGAAATTTACAAACAATATAACATCCTGATCGAACCACACGGAGCTATTGCATGGCAGGGAATAAACGAATATTTCAGGTTTTATAAAAACTACAATTCTGAAAAGCAACTTTGCATTTCTCTTGAAACAGCTCATCCTGCAAAATTCCCTGAGGAGATCCGGCAAATTATTAATGTAGACCCCATCCTTCCGCCATCTCTTATTGGCCTGGCTGAGAAAACCGAAAGTTATTTTTCGCTGGAAAATGATTATGAAAGGTTTAAGGCCCTCATTCTAAAATATTATTAACAAGAATAACCATCTAAATATGTATATAGTATGTTCTGATCTTGAAGGTGTATTTGTGCCGGAAATATGGATAAATGTTTCTAAACAGACAGGAATTGATGAGCTTAAACTGACCACACGTGATGTAAGTGACTATAATGTCCTCATGAAAGGGAGATTAGAATTATTACGTAAACATGGTCTTACGTTACTTGATATCCAGAAGGTTATCTCGCGTCTTAAACCACTTCCCGGTGCATTGGAATTCGTTGACTGGCTCCGTACACTTTCCCAACTTATAGTTGTTTCTGACACATTTATCGAATTTGCTGATCCTCTTCTTAAACAGTTGGGAAGACCGACTCTTTTGTGCCATCATCTGACCACAGACACAGCAGGTAACATAATAAATTATAACCTAAGGCAGAAAGATGCAAAAAGAATGGTGGTTGAAGCACTTCAAAGCCTTAATTACAAGGTAATTGCTATTGGCGATTCCTACAATGACATTTCAATGCTCAGAAAAGCAGAGTTTGGAATATTATATAACCCTCCACAGAATGTGATTGACGAAAACAACGATCTGATGGTTGTTAAATCCTATTATGATCTGAAGGAGATCATTTCGCAACTTATTGCCAAGGAACGGTTACCAGACACAGTCTCTTAAGAATTGTTCTGAATGCCACAAATACCTTTATTAATCACCTGAATTATTTTCCTGAAATACTATTGTAAAATTTCTGATGTATATCGATCTGCAACATCACTCTGATCTTTCGACAAGCCAGAAATAATTACGATTATATTATCCTTCCATGCCAGAAAAATAGTTCCGTTATATCCGTCTTTTAACATATATCTGCCACTTCCCGCACCGACTGCATCCATCCCGGTTGCTGCAAGATAAGTTTCTATCGATTTCATTGCCTCCGCGGGGGAATTGTTTTCCATTATAAAGATGGAAAAGTTATCGCTCCCTGCTTCATAAATTGCTTTATATGCTTTGTTCAGAAACTTATGTCCAAGAACACTTTCATTAATGTAAGTTTCTTCATTTATCTTTTTTCCAATTTCGGGGAACTGTGAAAGCATTGCAGGCATTTCGGAATCTCCCCTAAGCATGCTGGCAACTTTAAGAGCCAGTGATTCAGCCGATTGCAATACTTTTTCACTAATTGAATAGGTCCTGATCTTGACATAATAATTTTCTTTAAAGAAATTAATTGCACCATCAGCAATATATCCCTGAGCTCCAATATTCATGAACCTGAAGGAAGGAGAGCGTTCAGTTGAATATATGCCGAAAGCCAGTGTTTTATCGCTGTGCCGGTATATCTCGAGCTTAATGACATTCTTACCCTTCTTATATTCTGCAACATGCAGATCAATGAACCCGTAGGCGAGATATGTATCAGCTGCCCCGTCAATAAAATCCCAGAGGTTATCAGGAACAAAGACGGGATAGTCGGTGGTCTTTTTAAAACCTGCAAGTTCCGGAAAGGTAAAGTCCTGAGCTAATGCTAATCCGGAAAACACAATCAGTACAAATCCGATAAAAATAAATTTTCTCATTTCTGATAAATTAAATTAAATTAAGAATCCCTAATGGATTCGTAAAAACTTTTTTAAGTCAGAAAATCTGCAGGAACATTTACCAACCGGGATATATCTGCTATTTTCTCTCTGATATTGAAATTTTTAGTACATTCTACTTTACAGATGTTACACCCATTACACGGATTATCATTCGTACCCAGCTCTCCAAGCAGAGAGTAAGCCATTGCCGGGTCTGAATAACCATAAGCATACATATATGCTCTCATCAGATCAGGAACCGGAAGGTTCATAGGACAAGCCGGAATACATTTGCTGCATCCTGTGCAGTAGAGACCGGTTTCAGCACTTGCAATAATAATGTCATTCTTTTCCTCTTCTGTAATCGAAATGTCAGTAAGCAGCTTAACATTAAGATCGAGCTGATCAAAGTTAGTCATACCAGGTACTGTTGTATGAATATCCGTATTTGATAAAACCCATTTCAAAGCAGCCGTGGAATTAACCGGCCTGGTTTTTTCCTTGTCAAGGAATCCACCTGCCAATGTCTTCATCGCGACAATACCTATTCCTGCTTCATTAGCTTTTTTAATCGCAGAATTTAATTCGTTGATATAGGCGTGTTTAAAATTGTAGGCCGTCAGTATTACATCCCAGTTATCTGTTGCAACAGCAGCATTAATAACATCTGGTTCATTACGGTGTGTCGAGAACCCCATAAACCTTATTTTTCCATCTTTTTTTAATTTCTTAACTGCATTAATAATTGGCTTATATTCAAGAAGTTCCGGATTATTAACAGCATGAACGTATAGAATGTCAACATAGTCCATCTTTAGTCTGGAAAGGCTGGTATTGAATTTCGTAAGAAAATCTTCAGCAGTAGTTTTGCTGGTAGGTTTACCCTCCTTGTCCAAACCCACAGCTCCTACTTTTGTAGCAATAAAAAATGAGTTTCTGGGGTAATCAATTAAAAGATTTCCAAGCATTGTTTCGTTATTGCCATTCTGGTACCCGTTAGCAGTGTCAAAAAATTTAATACCTTTTTCATAGGCAGCCTTGCAAAGGTTTGGATTATCAGCCTTCATTACGCCAAAACTGATTACAGGAACCTTCATTCCGGTTTTTCCCAAGGTTCTATAGATTATATTTTCCGCCTGATCTGATGATACTGCCGATACTAATGAGGGTGAGAATGCAACGATTCCGGCAGCGCCTGTTATTCCTGTTCTGAGGAAACCTCTTCTGTTTATACTTTTCATCATAATATAATTTTGATTTTAAAGGTATGATATGATCTATTATTTTAAGTTTCTGATACGTACGGTAATATCGGTATCCTTTAAAAGTTTTACTATTTCATCCGTGTTAGTGTCTCCAAAATGGTAGGGGTATAAAATTTTAGGCTTAAATGCCCTTGCCGCATCAGCAACCATTTCAGGAGTCATCGTATATGGAAGGTTCATTGGAAGAAAAGCGACATCAATATTTTTCAGCGCTTTCATTTCAGGGGTGTTTTCAGTATCTCCTGCAATATAAAACCTTTTACCCCCGATAGTGAGAATATATCCGACCCCTGCTCCTTTCGGGTGAAAAGGCTGACCAGGTGCGCGTTCATTAACAATATTATAAGCGGGTACGGCTTCAATAATAATGTTATTGATTTCCTGCCTGTCGTCCGCCCTCATAGCCATAGCCCATGAAACTTTTGCAGTAGAGTTTTCATTGCTGAATAACAGGGTTCCCTGCTTCTTCAGGTTATTAATCAGGTTAACATCAAGATGATCACTATGCTCATGGGTAACCAGGATAATGTCGGCTTTTGGAAGAAAATCGTAACTTCCTGAACTCCGTACCGGGTCGATGTAAATAACAAAACCGTTCACTTTATACATGAGTGATCCATGTCCGAGGAAGTGCATTTCAACTGTTCCTGCAGAGGTATTTATTTTGTCAAAAGCAGGAAGGTCCTGAGAATAAGCCGAAATGGTCATTGAAATAATTATTATGGTTAGAAAAAATTTTAAAGCTCTGTTTAAATAGTAGTTTGCCATAAAATGAAAATTAGAATCTACAATGTTCAAATTCAGTTGTAAAAATACGAATTTTATGTTTTAATCAAATTTAATCCGGTTACAATCATTATATGTTGAATTTTTAATAACTTGCCTCCAGAATTTAGGTTATAGTGTTAATTAATTAACATTGATGCGTTTAGGGAAAGATAAACAGGCTATTTTATTAGCAGTTTTTCTGCTTTTATCAGCATCAGCCGGCGGACAGGCAGGAAAAAGTTTCAAATACCAGTTTGATGGTAATTTGCAGAAGAGTGATGCCATTACCGAAAATCAATCTCTAATCATAAATTATTCAATATCAGAACTTAACGTTGAATGTGTTACAAATGATAATGGTTCTTTTTACCGAGTCTCAATCGCGGGCCACACTCCTACCGCCACTCCGGGTAAACCTGAGCTTCCGGTATTTAGCCGTTTGATCTCAATTCCTGATGGATCTGAATATAATGTGAAGATTTCTGAAGTCCGATCATCCAAAATCAATCCTTCGGGGGAAAAACTTGAAGGTGTTCTTTTCCCGGTACAGGAGGGTGAAACAAAGGAAGTTCAGCAAAGAAAACCTGATTTTAAAATTGACAAAACGGTGTACGCGGCAAGGGGATTAATCTCCTCTGACACAGTAAGAATTGAATCGTTAGGTATAGTAAGAAATAATAAACTGGCTAACCTGTATGTTTTCCCGGTAAGATATAATCCACATTCGAACGTGCTCGAGGTTATTACTTCCATGAAGATTGAGATAACTTTTTCATATCCCGACAATATTGTGTCAAAATCTCTATTACCTGAATCGGCACTTTTTAATGAATCACTTGGTAAAGGAGTACTTAACTACAATCCCCGGGATGTAATTCCTGGTTACTCCGACCAGCCCGTGAAGATGGTAATCATCACCGACTCTGCTTTCAGAAAGCAGCTTGAGCCATTTTTAAAATGGAAAACCCAGAAAGGTTTTAAACTTAAGGTCCTGTACAAAGGAGCCGGTCTGGCAGGTAATACCTATACTCAATTAAAGGATACTCTGACAAATATTTACAAAGCCTCATCCGAAACCGACCCTCCGCCTGAATATCTGCTGATCATCGGAGACGTGAACAGAGTGCCTTATTTAAATACCGGATATCCTTACTATAATATCACCGACATGTATTACGGTGAATTTGATGGTAATGGCGATTATATTCCTGAAATGTATATCGGAAGGCTTCCCGTTGCCGACACAACTGAATTAAAATCTGTGGTTAATAAAATAATTCAGTACGAGAAGTTTCAATTTGCCGATACTAATAAATTCTATTCACGGGCATTAGCTGCTGCAGGTAAAGATGCCTATTATGCAAATTACATGAACGGACAGGTGAAATATGCAATATCAAACTATCTGACAAAAATCAATAAAATAAATGAATATCACTTTTATAATCAATCAGCCAGCAATGACTCAATAAAAAAGCTGATTAATTTTGGAGTTTCATTCATAAATTACACGGGCCATGGCAGTTCTGACGGCTGGTTATACTCTAAAGATCCACCTTACTCTTATTATTTAAAGACTTTGGATGTAGGAGGGCTGGTTAATAAAAATATGTATCCATTTGTAATCAGTAATGCCTGCCAAACGGCCATGTTTAATATTGCTTCTTCATTCGGAAATAAAATGGTTCTTTCCGGAGAAAAGGGGGCAATTGGGTTTATTGGATGCTCAGCCAACTCTTACTGGGATGAGGATTATTACTGGGCCGTAGGACCCCGATCACCTTCTGCAGATTCCACCTATCAGGGAACAGGGCTCGGGGCTTATGACCGGCTATTTCATACACACGGGGAACCTGCTTCAGACTGGTATTTCACCATGGGACAGGTTAATTATGCAGGTAATCTTGCTGTGAGCGCAAGTACATCCTCATGGAAGAAGTATTATTGGGAGACCTATAACCTTATGGGAGATCCAAGTGTTATTCCCATCCTGGGGAAACCTGATACTTTCAACATCTCATTACCTGATACACTTCCAAATGGTATTAAATCTCTTTCGCTGAATATTGAACCGTTTGCATATTTGTCTGTATCGCATTTTGATACTCTATGGGATGCTTCATTTGCAAGTCCTTCAGGATCAGTTACACTTGATATGCCCGGGTTATCTTATGATTCATGCATGATTGTAATTACAGGCCAGAACAAATTACCTCTGATTAAGACAATATATTTTTCCGATGTCAATAAGGAATTCATTAATCTGACCTCCACCGGCATAAATGATAGTCAGGGAGATGGCAATGGCCAGGCTGACTTTGGAGAAACATTTTACCTGAACCTTAAAGTCAGTAATCTTGGTTTAACAGATGCCAGCGGCCTTTATGCAAAAATATCGTCATCCTCCGACTGGATAACAATTAACAACGATTCAGTATTAATTGGAAATCTTCCGGCCAAATCAGATACTGTTCTTTCAAATAACCTGGGTATTGCTATTTCCGATAATGTCCCTGATAAAGGATTAGTTACGATTAAGCTGATGCTGAAAGATCAGAAATCAGAGAAACATTATACTATTGATATTTGTATTCATGCATCCGAACTCCAGATACTGAATTGCATAATAGATGATAAGACATTAGGAAATGGCGACCAGATTGCCGATCCGGGAGAAATTTTTAACCTTGTTTTTAAGGTTCGGAACCAGGGAAGCAGTGATATATCAGGACAATTTACTATTGTCAGTCCCAATGAAAAAATCGAAATCTTAGACCTATATGGCAAATCAGGAATAATGAAATTTGGGGAGATTACTGATATTCCGATAAAAGTAAAATTACCAGAGACAATCTCATCCGGTAGTTTCATTTTAGTTTCGGCAACACTCAATTGCAGTCCGTTCCTGATAAATAAGGACTTCTCTTTCAGGGTTGGCAGGATTAGAGAGAGTTTTGAATCATTATCATTTAATGTCTTCCCATGGATCAATAACAGTAAAATACCATGGTCAATAGCCGGAACTAGTTCATATGACGGTAGTATTTCAGCCAGGTCGGGCGCTATCAATGATAATGGATCCACTTCATTAATAATAAGGACCATTTATGCAACCGCCGATTCTGTTAAATTCTTTTACAAAGTTTCATCTGAAACTAACTATGATTTCCTTTCTTTCAGGCTTAATGGCACCGAGGTTTTCAAAAAATCGGGAGAAACAGGATGGACAAAGAAAGCAATTCCTGTAACAGCCGGGCTAAATAAAATGGAATGGATTTACTATAAAGACGGCACCAAACTTGAGGGTTCAGATTGTGCATGGATCGACATGATTGATTTTGCAGGATCAGGTACTGTCAAATACATTCAAAAAGACATCCAGGTTGCAAGAATAGTAACACCGGTTCAAAAGGACCAAAATGGACAAGGAACTGTAACGGTAAAAGTTATGAACATTGGTAAGGACACTCTAAATGGCTTCAATCTGGCCTACGAGGTCAATGATCATTTACCCCCAGTAACACAATATTTCGAAAACCCGGTTATTCCTTACGGTGATTCGTGTACAGTTTCATTCAAGACAAAAACTGATATGTCGAAATCAGGCATTTATAAAATCACTGCTTACGTTGTTGACAATAACGATGATTACATTTTTAATGACACATTACGAGTCAGTTTTGAGAACAAAAAAATCGATGAGATATTTGTATTTCCGAATCCATTTACAGATCAGTTTACAATACTTATCAATTCCCAGGCTGCTGATAAACTTCAGATATCCATTACCAATATTTCAGGAGTTAAATTGTATAACGTTGAAAAAGAGATCATCAGCGGAAAGAATGCAATAATTATTTCTGATGTCAGATTATTACCTTCCCTTTATTATCTAAATATCCGCGGAGCTACAGTCAATAAAACCATATTCGTTCTAAAAATAAATAAGTAGTGCATTTCTGACACTATATTAATATGTCAACCAGCCCATGATATGGCTTTGAACAAAAAAAAGGCTGACGGAAGAACCGTCAGCCTTAAATTAACTATACGAAAATTTTTATTAAATTTCTTTAATATTAATATTTCTTAACCAAACATCTGATTACACCGGCATATCTGGTAATGTATAACCTTTGCTGTAATTATGTTTAACCATCTCAGCAGCAAACTGTTTTGCGTTCATCGGATCAGTCCATTTTTTGTTAAATTTTGGATCGCCATCTGTGATGGTGAAATTATCTGAAATACAAATTTTCAAACTTTCAGTATCGCTGATATTAGTGAATTCCATCTTTTCACCATTCCATTCAAGTTCTTTGTTAAGACCCTGGAGTCGTACAGCAAGAACACCCATAACAACCATTTCGTTAAATGGACCTGCTTGTGAAAAATCAGATTTAGAAAGAACTCTGCTTTCCGGGCTCTCTTTACAAGCTCTTACCCAGTCCATCTCGTGTTTTCCATCTTCAACCCTGCGTTCTGTTTTAGGAACATTTGGAACACGACCAGACAACAGCCATGGGTCGACGCCATAACAACCGCAAATAAGGGTATCTTTTGAACCATGGAAGATAACACCGCCACCACGATTATTCATATTTTTTCCTTCCGGCCAGCCTTTTGGTTTTGGAGGTTGCAGACCACCATCATACCAGGTAACTACAACCTCAGGGTATTTAATTTTTGAGCCTTTTGGTGCAATTCTTTCGGGATATGTTAATGTAACCATCTGTGCATTAGGTGCGCAGTCAGATAAAAGAAGTGTTGAACTGCCCTGAGCTTTGATCGGGTATTGCAATTTCAGACCTTTGAATACCGGGTGAAGAATATGGCAAGCCATGTCGCCAAGTGCTCCTGTTCCGAAATCCCACCAGCCTCTCCAGTTCCATGGAGTGTATATGCTATTATATGGACGCATCCGGGCCGGGCCTATAAAAAGATCCCAGTTAAGTGTTTCAGGAACCCATTCACCTTTTGGGACATTTAGTCCTTGTGGCCAGATAGGACGATCAGTAAATGCTTCAACTCTTCTAATTTCACCAATCTCACCATTCTGTATCCATTCTGTTGTAAGATTAACTCCTTCTCCAGAAGAACCCTGGTTACCCATTTGAGTTGCAACCTTATATTTTGCAGCCAGTTTGGTTAATAACCTTGATTCATAGACCGAGTGTGTCAGAGGTTTTTGAACATAGGCATGTTTGCCCATGGTGATAGCATTTGATGCTGCGACGCAATGCGAATGGTCAGCAGTTGCAACAATAACTGCATCGATAGATTTACCCATTTCATCATACATCTTTCGCCAATCCCAATAAGCTTTTGCATCCGGGTTTGCAGTAAATACCTTTTTTGCATATCCCCAGTCAACATCGCACAGAGCGATAATATTTTCAGTTGGGGCAACAGCTTTTAAATTTGAATTACCCATACCACCAATACCAATAACAGCGATATTCAGCTTGTCGCTGGGGGCCTTGTGGCCAAAGCCACTCATAACTGAGCCAGGAAGTATCGTCAGACCTGCTGCAACAGTACCGGTTCTTTCAATAAATGACCGTCGTGTAATGTTTTTCGAATTTTCTTTCATTGTCAGATAGATTAAAATTTAATATTGATCGTTAAAAATAATAATTATTATATTAAGTCAGCAATTTCAAGCGCCATATTTACTATAAGATTACAAAACAGTCAGAAGACCGAAGTCAGAAGTCAGGAGTTTCAAATACATTTAATAATGATCAGTAATAAAAATAAGTAAATAAAAAAAACTATAATTCTCTGATCCAGATATTTCTATAGGCAACCGGATTCCCATGATCCTGAAGGACGAGACTTGCCGGCCCATGTTTTTTAATGAAATATTCAGGAATTCCGATATATTCAGTTGGCCCTCTCAAACTTACATTATTCTGAATCAATACTCCATTATGAAGAACAGTAACCCTTGGAGGTGTGAAATATGTAGTAGTATCGTTATTAAAAGTCGGAGCTGTGTAAATAATATCATAAGCCTGCCATTCGCCAGGTTTCCGGGAAACGTTTACCAGAGGAGCATATTGCTTATACAGGCTGCCTGCCTGACCATGACGATAGGTGCGGTTATTGTAACTATCAAGTACCTGGACTTCATAAAGTTCCTGTAAAAACACACCACTGTTTCCCCTGCGCTGGCTTTCACCGGTAACTTCAGATGGTGTCCTCCATTCAATATGTAACTGAAAATTCGAAAATTTACGTTTTGTTTTTATCACACCTGATCCCTTTACACAAATAAGTGCACCATCCTGAACGATCCACTTTGAAGGATTTTCCCGGCTATCTTCCCATTCCGAGTCGATATCTATTCCATTAAATAAAACGATCGCATCGGAAGGAGCATCACTGTCTTTTGCACCAGGTTGTACGATTTTTACTTCAGGATCCCAAATCTCTGTCATCCCCGGGGTCATTTTGTTGGGATCAACAGGCTTCGTTGATGGAGGTTTAGTAGTTTGTTGTGCCTGTATTGAGCCATAAGCATAAGCGAACAACATTAAACTGATAATTAATAGTTTTTTCATAATTTTTTTAATTAATAGAGTTTTATTTTTTTTATATATGTCGTAATCAAATAATTAAGCCTACTAAACAGGAGAAGTTTGTAATGACAGTATTTAATGTAGACCATCTTAAGCTAATAAGCTCATAAAAATATATATTTTCCCTATTGCCTGGTACATTATTCAGAAATAATCCTGACTATTGCCAGTATTCAGAAAAAAAGATAAATTGCCGGAAATAATTATTAATGGAAATAAAATATTTTTCTCTTGGTATAAGTGAAAACAACAAATTTGTAAAAATATTCAAGATAGTATTCGGTGTTGTGTGCTTTGCAGTTGCAATCTTTTGGATGATTTTCAATATCAAATCATTAAAGCCTGATGGAACAGCCTGGATAACAATTATATTCCTTTCAGGGTTTGGATTTTACCAGATATTATCAGGGTTAGGCCGTGCTACCAGGTTTATCGAAATAGGCAACGATTGTATTCGCCTTAAGAAGAATCCTGTTCTTCCACCTGTTGTAATGAGTGAAAAAGATATAGAGAAAATAGAACTGTATCCCATGAATCTCATTTTCTTCCTGAAAACAAAAAAAAGAATTCTTCTGCGGTTTGGATCTACGTTTTACGAAACGAATGAACTGATAAAAGATGAGATTCTTGGGTTTGCCGAATCGAATAAAATCCCACTCGAAATAATACAGGAAGAGTTATAAGAAGCAAAATCAGTTTATTATTTCAAAACAACATCTGCGAAATCCATAAACCAGTTCCAGTCTTTCAATAGCATATTATGAACTCCGTCTCGTATATGATAAGCTACTTTGCCACTCATTACCTGTTTATTAAGAGGCGGTATAGCTTCCGGAATATCAGAGGCTGTTCCTAATAACTTAAAAACAGGTATCGCATTATAAAGCGACAGATATGATCCACGCGGATCACCCCAGAGGTCGTCGCTTGCACAATCAACATAAAGAGCCCTTGGTGCAATCAGGGCTAAAAGCATATGCATATCGACAGGAAGAGCATCTTCATTATTATTGTACTTTTTATAGTTAGAACAGAACCAGTGTGGAAATGATGTGTTGATCCTTCCAACCGTTTCTCCAAAGCGGCGCCTGGCTAAAGCAGCTCCTCCGCAACCTGATTCATTTGATACCACCATTGCAAAACGGGAATCCTCAGCCCCTGCCCATAACGCGGTTTTACCACCGCGTGAATGACCAACCACAGCGACCTTATCACCGGCAATATCTTTATCAGTTACAAGATAATCCATACAACGGCTTGCACCCCAGGCCCATGCAGCAATGGTTCCCCATGCATCATCAGGGCGCGAATCTTTGTCAAGAAGTGAGTGTATCCCATTCTTAAAATCATCAAAATTATCAGGATCTACATCTGCATTGCAAAAAACTGCCATCCCGTATCCTCTTGCAATGGCCTCTTCTACTGGCCAGAACTCATTTTTTACCTTCCTGTATGGATCTATATTCGCCGGCCCACGGTTATCGATCAAAAGAAATACAGGAACAGGTTTCTTTGCATTATTTGGTGTAAAAAGTGTGAGATGGATATCCAGAGTTTTACTAATTGATGCGATTGTGATATCGACCAGCTTAAGTGTCGCAGCTCCATCCAATGCATTATTGTCCAGATTTACTACCTTAAAACTTTTCTGATAAGGAGTTTCAGGTATCCTTCCATAAACATTTTCCCGGAAAAGTTCCAGTATCTCATTCCTGCGAACATCCGTCCACATCCGGGGTGTTGTGACTTTTTTTCCATCGGCAGTTGTCAGCGCATCCGGTAATGAATATGCAGGCACTTTTTCTTCATAATAGTTAAACTCCGGTCTGTTTTTAGAGAGCTTTTCGACAGTTTGTACTGATGCACGCCAACCGTTGTCCGATTTTATTTTTGTAAAAGTAACTGTCTGTTCACCTTTAAGCGAAGGATCGAGAAACTCCAGAACTACCCGCGTTACCCCTTTTTGCCAATAACGTTTTAAAGAAGCATCAAAAACTTCGATCTGCTCAATTTTTGGCTTCACCACTTTTTGATTATAGGCCATATTCAGACTGAACCCATCACCATCAAATCTTAGTAAGCCTGGAGAAACCACTGTTACCTTGCAATAAGTGATCAGGTTAGATGATGTGGGAGCCTCTCCCCTGCCGGATAACTGAAACTTGTCGTTAATAACAAAATTCTTCCCCCGGTTAAGGGTATAACTGCGAACCCAGCTTTTTACCAAAGCATCTTTGGTATAAGCACCGGCAATATCTGTTGAAAACGTGGCAGACTTCTCATTTGCAGTGAATGATGAATTCTTTGCTTTGAAACCGGCACCCTCCTTCTGATCATTTCCATTGATTACAGGAAGGTTATGATATCCCGACTGCATTGTCCATATCTCATAACGTTTGGAACTGAAAGTTTTAGCAGTATAACCTTCACGGCCCAAATCAATAAGACAAGGCTTTCCATCGTAGTACATCACACAAGAACCTATGTCGTTGTGATTGTGACTTTCAGCATTAAACCCACCTTTGGCACCAAAGAAGAAACCTGCAAAACTTCCTTCCTTATCGCGGGCTCCGGCAACCTCGGTATCAGGAAGCCAGAAATCGGCCATAAGCGCCTCTTTGGCATCAGCTTTTATGATTTCAGGCAACAGAACCAGGTTTTTGATCTGTTCACATATCTTGCCTGAGAAGGCATTTTCGCCCCATTTATTCAGATTTGCCAGGTATGCGCCAAACTGTTGCATCTGAAGATCATTAATTGCTTTCCCATAAAGATAAACTGATGCCGGACTTCCCCCTATTGTTGCGTCAGCATCGGCAAAATTTATAAAATATGGAGCGTGAATATTGACTTTATAGAAATATTTCCCGATATTCTGAACCAGAGGATTATCGTACACATCAAATTTTCCATTAGTTGCACTTTTAAGGACAGCAAGACTCTCGTACAACAATGCCCCGGCGACTCCCCAATAGGATGGACCTTCATCGCAACCGCCATCATCTGAATAACCATTCAGAAATTTGTCAAGAGAGTTGATAGTCTTCTGAACTTCAGCCTGCTTTTTAACAGGATCATCCCCGAGCAGGAGAAAACAGTTCAGCATGTTATAATTGACCCATGGATTCCAGTTATTCGGACGTCCGCCTATAAAACCCATATAACCAAAATCAGACCGTTCAAAATAGGGCTTAACAGCTTTATTAATGATCTCCTGCTTCAGTCGTTGAGATATTAAAGGATGTACCTTATCAAACTCATCTTTAAACAGATACCATGTCCAGGAAAGATCACTTGCTATTTCACCTACACCAAGATCAACAGTTGGTTCATTCACATCTGGTAATCCACGGGGAGCTTTCTGGAAATGGAGATGAGCTGACCATCCCCACCATGTCTGTTCGCTGTAATACCACACTGCATTTATGATCTGATCGATAAAACGACCTTTGCCCTCAATAAGCTCTCCGGTAACAAGTGAATTGAGAGCTCTGCCGGGTGCGGCATAAGCGCCCTGGCGGCGATCGCCTGATCGTATAAACTCAAGATAATCAGTCGCCCTGACAACCGGCCAGTTATAATCGAGATAACCCTCAGCTCTTGAAATATACTCTTTCCTGAGATTTGAAGGGACGCTCTCCCAGAACTGACGGTTTTTATAATCAGGCAACTTATTCCATGAGTTATCGGTAATAAGAGATTTTGCAAGGTCGATCTCCCTTGCTTTATTGGCCAGGATATTCCTCTCTTTTGTCTGGACAGATGCTGTTAAAGGGTAAATTGATGATAAGACAAGCATGGCGCAACAGCCCGAAAGAAAGAGCTTCAGATTATGGTTAAATTTTATCATCTCTGTTTTTATTATCAAAATATTAATAAAAAGCCATCATGCCGACCGTTATCAGTCATAATGGCTCATAAATAATGTTTACCATTTGAGATATTTACCAAAAAATATTTTACATATTCTTCAGTAAATAATCACGGCTTATTCTTGCGCTCTCAAGAGGTGTATGGGTTTTACAGTTATCCTGCTCAACGAAGAAATACTTCATCCCGGCCTTTTTAGTTAATGCAAAAATCGGTTTAAAATCAATTGTACCTTCGCCCATTGTTGCGTCCTTTTTATCAGATGACATATCTTTCATATGCAGAAGTGTGTACCTGCCCGGATATTTGTTAATATATTCAACAGCACTTTGATCACCGGCGGTTATCCAGCAAAGATCAAGTTCAAATATAACCAGCTTTGAATCTGTCCTTGTAACGAGTAAATCGTAAGGGATCTGGTCGTCTATTTTTTTAAATTCAATCGAGTGATTATGGAAACCAAATTTCATCCCGGCATTTTTGCACTTCTCCCCTGCCAGGTTAAAGAAATCAGCTGCCTGCTTGAAACCATCGAGTGATTTTCCCCAGTCACCCGGGAGAGAAGGCAGTACAACATATTTCAAGCCGGCTTCGGAGCAATCAGCCACAACTTTATCAATATTTGAAGTATTTAATCCTCCGTTATGGCTGCTGAGTAATTGCATTCCAAAACTTTCAACCTTTTTACGGAAATCGGCCGGTTTAAGATTATAGAAAAGACCGTTGGAATAATTTGCTGCTTCAACCCAGTTATATCCCATATCTGCAACTGCTTTCAGGGTACCATCCGTATCACTAATCATCTCATTACGGACTGTGTAAAGAATCAATCCGGTTTTAATACCGGCAGGTTTAAAATCCAAAGAAGGTAAAAATGCTGTTGCCGCTGCAGCAATTCCGGCTTTTTTCAGGAAATCTCTTCGTGTTACCATATTTTAGGAATTAAATGAATATTAATTTATTAAAATACTTTGAAATCTGATTACAAATTTATTAATAAATGTGATAGTAAGTAATTTTTACTTATAATCATTTCAGACATTAGTATTGAGTGATATAAGGACAGCAGGCAGCAGGCTTTAGGCGGAGCAAAGACAGAACGGGATAACAGTGAAATGGTACAACGGCAAAAGGTTACAGGAGTAAATTTTTTCAAAAAGGTTATTTATTAATGTACTTTTGATATCAGATAAAAATGGTATGATACCCCTTTTTAAAATAAACGATAAGAACCTTGAATGCCTGTTATGTCCTCATTATTGTAAGCTTAAGTCAGGAAAGACAGGCATTTGCGGCGTGAGGAAAAACACAGGAGATAAAATTGAGTTGCTTACATACGGCGTCCTCTCAGGATTTTCGCTTGACCCGGTAGAAAAAAAACCACTTTATCATTTTTTCCCAGGATATAATATTTTGTCTGTAGGATCATACGGCTGTAATATGAGATGTGATTTTTGCCAGAATTACAATATATCTCAGAAAATCCCTGAAGGCATGATCCCGGAAACAACTCCTGAAAAAATTGTTAAGGCAGCTCTTTCTGCTGAAAAGAATATTGGCCTGGCATTTACTTACAATGAGCCGGTTATCTGGTTTGAGTTTATGAGAGATACAGCAACAGTTGCTCAAAATGAAGGGTTATTTACGGTTATGGTCAGCAACGGGTATGTCAACAGTGAACCTATGAATGAAATAATTCAATTCATTAATGCTTTTAATATTGACCTTAAAGCCTTTAATAACAAATTTTACAGAAAACTTACCGGCTCAGACATTGAACCTGTTCAGAATAGTCTGAAGCAGATTGCAAAGTCGGGGAAACATCTGGAAATTACTACTCTTATTATACCGGGGCAGAATGATGATGAGAGGGAAATGGCTTTACAGGCGGAATGGATCGCATGTGAACTGGGGAAAGATGTTCCTCTTCATCTCAGCAGGTACTTCCCCATGTACAAGAGGGACGATCCGGCAACATCACAGGAAACTCTGAACAAACTTTTTGAGATCGCCTCCGGGAAACTGGATCATGTCTATATGGGAAATTCAATCTCAGAATCAGGACAAAACACTTTATGTCCGAAATGCGGTACTATCGTTACAATACGATCAGGATATAAAACCCGGCTGTTAAACCTGGACAGAGGAGGAAAATGTACCGGTTGCGGAACATTGGTTTACAAACACTTTACTTTTTCTTCTCCGTTAAAGCGCTGAGCCTGATAAAAAGCTTATCGACGCCTGTCATGAGATCTTTTTCAACCGTCTTATAATAAGCCTTCACAATTTTAGGATTATCCTTGCCGTCAGGGTTATTAACCCGTGCTATAAGATCATTTCTGAAATTAACGGCATCAGACATTATGGTTGATAATTCATCAGATTTATTTTCAGGATGAACTCCTGAATAAACAAAACAATCAGAAATCACTTCAAAAATCAGGTAATCAATATCTTTTTTCAGTTCTCTTACACTTGCCATACGATACAGGTTTGAATTAATAAGGGTTCAAATATAATAAATATCCTTCAGACTGTTCAACGGGCTACCATTATTCAGGTCTGAAAAGCCGCGTACTCTCATCAACTTTTACCAGATACAGCTGCCTTAACCTCTCCATAAGCGGCAGTCTGACATTGAAAAATTTATCGCCAATACAATAAAAAGGGAGAACCATTGGGGAAGTCCCGGTCATAAAAACCGCATCATATTTCAAAATATCTTCAGATTTCACGCAGGATAATTCCACTTTAATCTTGTTTTCTCTGCATATTTCAAGAATATGTTTACGTGTAATTCCATTAAGAATAATGTTATCAGGCGCTGTTACCAGAGTCTCTCCTTTTATAAAAAATATATTGGAACGGCTCCCTTCAGTAATTAATTTATTATCGTTCACGAGAAGAACTTCGTAACCACCTTCCTGAATGAGTTTATGATAGATTGATGACCTCAGTTTATGGTCGATTACTTTTGATTCAGGGTCCTTCCGTTCAGCAAAAAAGAGAATACCTTTCACTCCTTTTTTATACTGTTCACCAGATGGATAAATTGGCTCAATAAAGTAGACCAGGTAATTATCTGAGCCCTTATTATAGTTAAAGACGATTTTGATGTTTATCTCCTTTTTCCTGTCTGATCTGGTAAGCGAGATGATTGCCTTTCTTAAAGCAGGAACATCAGCCAGGTGTTTTTTTCGCTGAAGTTTTACACTCGAGGCCAGCCGTTCCATGTGGTCATGAAAAAAGACGGGACACCCCTTTACCATCCTGATCACTTCATAAATTGAATCACCCTCATAAACCATTGAATTATCGAACAATTCTGCCGGTTGAAGATCTCCGTTAAGTATGAATTTTTTTCCATAACATTCATTCATGATAAACATTTTTTGACAGACAAAAATACAAACTATCAGCCAATCTGCCCGCAATTCTGATTATATTCGTAGCCGCCATTTCAAAGGAGATTTCAACAGATGTATGCGATTATTGAAAACATAAGACAAGAACTGATCCGGGATGCTGATGAAAAGACAAAGCAGTCAGGAGAGAGATTCTTTAAGGAAGAAGTTAAACTGTACGGTGTCAAATCAGCTGTAGTCCACCAGATCGGAAAGGAACATTTTAAAGTTATACCTGATAAAAATAAATCACATATTTTCTCTCTATGCGAAGAACTATGGAAATCGGGTATTATGGAGGAATCATTTATTGCTTGTAACTGGTCATATAATGTCCATAAACAATACGAGCCGGCTGATTTTGAGGTCTTTGAAAGATGGGTTAACAACTATGTAAGTAACTGGGCATCGTGCGATACATTTTGCAATCATACAGTGGGAACACTTGTTGAAAAGTACCCATCCCTGCTTTCCGGATTGAAGAGATGGGCAAAATCGCAGAACCGGTGGGTTAAGCGTGCTTCTGCAGTATCGCTTATTGTACCTGCAAGGAATGGCAAATTCTTAGAAGACATTTTCGAAATAGCTGATATTCTTCATTCTGACAGTGATGATATGGTGCAAAAAGGATATGGATGGATGCTTAAAGCTGCAAGCCAGGCTCACCAGAATGAGGTGTTCGATTATGTTTTCAGCAAAAAGGCAACTATGCCAAGAACTTCACTAAGATATGCAATAGAAAAAATGACGAAGGAATTAAAAGCAAAGGCAATGGCAAAATAGTTTATCCTGTTTCTTACCTTTGCATTATTATATAAACTCGAAATGAGAAGAATCCTTTCAATAATTTTTGCTCTTTTAATACCTGCTATTACATTTTCACAGGACAGGATCACAGGGCGGGATTTCGCAACACGCTCAGAAGTTATTGCCCGCAACGGTATGGCAGCAACAAGTCAGCCGCTTGCCACACAGGTAGCCCTCGATATACTAAAAAAGGGCGGCAATGCCATTGATGCGGCAATTGCCGCTAATGCAGTACTGGGAGTTGTTGAACCGACGGGCGCCGGGATCGGTGGAGATCTGTTTGCAATAATCTGGAGTGCAGATAAGGGGAAGTTATACGGACTTAATGCCAGCGGAAGATCGCCCCGTTCGCTTAAGCTTGAATATTTCAAGGAAAACGGGTATGAGTTCATTCCTTCGTATGGTCCTCTGCCTGTTTCAGTTCCGGGATGTGTTGACGGCTGGTTTGAAATGCATGATATGTTCGGCCGACTGCCAATGAAGGAAATCCTTCAACCTGCAATAAGCTACGCCAGGGATGGCTTTCCGGTAACAGAAGTAATTGCATATTATCTCGACAAAGGGACAGCAATTTTGAAAGAATATCCGAATATTAAAGAGGTTTATATGCCAGGAGGGAAGGCTCCTTCCAAAGGTGAAATTTTTAAAAACCCTTTACTGGCCAATACTCTTGAAAAAATAATAAAAGGGGGGCGAAATGAGTTTTACAGGGGTACCATAGCCAGAAATATTGATGCATTTATGAAAAAGCAGGGTGGTTTCCTCACTTTTGATGATATGTCGCGACATCATTCTGAATGGGTAGAGCCGGTAAGTACAACCTACCGGGGTTATGAGGTTTGGGAACTGCCACCAAACGCACAGGGAATTGCTGCGCTACAGATGCTGAACATCCTCGAAGGCTTTGATATTGCCTCTATGGGCTTTGGATCATCCGAATATATTCATGTTTTTACCGAGGCTAAAAAACTTGCTTTTGAAGATCGTGCAAAGTATTATGCCGATCCTGTTTTCAACACAACACCTGTTGCACAACTGATCTCAAAAAAATATGCTGCAGAAAGACGAAAACTGATCGATCGCGAAAAGGCTGCAAAGATATTCGATGCAGGTAAGGTTGAAGCCGGAAATACAATATATCTCGCCGTGGCAGATAAATATGGCAACATGGTTTCACTTATCCAGAGTAATTACCGTGGAATGGGATCAGGCATGTGTCCTACCGGTCTTGGTTTTGTCCTGCAGGACAGGGGTGAAATGTTCAGCCTGGCAGAAGGGCATAACAATATTTACGCACCGGGAAAAAGACCATTTCATACAATAATTCCTGCCTTTATTACTAAAAACAATAAACCATGGATAAGCTTTGGTGTTATGGGTGGTGATATGCAACCGCAGGGGCAGGTGCAGATTGTTATCAATCTTATCGATTTTAAAATGAATCTGCAGGAGGCTGGCGATGCTCCAAGGATGCATCATATTGGATCATCCGAACCGACAGGCCAACAGATGACCGATGGAGGAATTCTGCTTCTTGAAAACGGATTTCGTGTGGAAGTCATTCAAAAGCTAATGTCAATGGGACATACAATACAATGGGATCTTGGCGGTTATGGTGGTTACCAGGCGATCATGTGGGATGCGAAGAATAAAGTATGGTTCGGAGCCTCCGAATCGAGAAAGGACGGGCAGGCAGCGGGGTATTGACAAGACAAAAGATAAAAGTATAAAGTCGAAGCGCAGCGAAGATCCCGCTTAGGCGGGGACAAAAGTATATACGTACTGAAGCTCATAAAATAATAAAACAGTAAAGACACAATATATTGCATCTCATAATAATAAATATCATTTACTATATGAAAAAGAACCTCCTTACTCTATCCCTCATCAGCACACTGATAATCAGCATGATATCGTGTAAGCAAAAACCCACACCCCTCACCGACTACACAAAAGAATCAAAAGATAGTTATGAGGCACGTATGAAATGGTGGAACGACGCCCGCTTCGGTATGTTTATCCACTGGGGTGTTTATTCTGTTCCTGCAGGAATATATAACGGAAATGAAGTAAAAGGTGGCGGTGAATGGATAATGAACCGTGCCAAAATTCCAATTCCTGAATATGAAAAATTTGGAAAAGAATTCAATCCGGTTAAATTCGATGCAGCCGAATGGGTAAGGATAGCTAAGGATGCCGGAATGAAATATATTGTTATCACCTCAAAGCATCATGATGGCTTTGGTCTGTGGAACTCAAAGGTTTCAAAATATGATATTGTGGATTTTTCCCCTTATAGAAAAGATGTTCTTAAAATGCTTTCTGACGAGTGTGCTAAGCAGGGAATTACTCTTTGTTTCTATCACTCTATCATGGACTGGCACCATCCCGATGCAAATGCAGAAAACTGGGCAAAATACCGTGAGAACTATCTTAAGCCCCAGCTCAAAGAACTGCTAACCGGTTATGGCAAGCCTGGTGTTCTGTGGTTTGATGGGGAGTGGATAAAAGAATGGACTGAAGACCAGGGAAAAGATATTTACAATTACTTAAGGAATATTCAGCCCGATCTGATAATCAATAACCGCGTCGGGAAAGGACGCAAGGGAATGCAGGGAATGAATAAGGACACCAGCTTTGTCGGCGATTTCGGAACCCCTGAACAGGAAATACTTTCAACATCTTCTTCTATGGCATGGGAATCGTGCATGACAATGAATAACACGTGGGGATTTAAAACCAATGATACAAACTGGAAATCATCGGAAAACCTTATAAAAAACCTTGTTGACATTGTATCAAAAGGTGGTAATTTTCTCCTGAATGTTGGTCCGACATCGGAAGGGCTCATCCCGGCTGCCAGTGTTGAAAGATTAAAAGAGATGGGAAAATGGATCAAAGTGAACGGAGAGGCAATTTATGGTGTCAGACAACTGAAAAGTTATAAGGAGGGTGATGATCTGAGGTTCACTATTTCAGCAGATGGTAAATTGATCAACGCCTTCATAATGAACTGGCCAGGCAAACAATTGAATATTAAACAGATAAAGCCTAATGATGGGTCAAAGATCCGAATGACCGGATATGATATCGATCTGAAATGGAATTATGATGTAGAAAAAGGATTGACAATTGAACTACCGGATCAGGCCAATCTGCCATGCAAATTTGTCTGGGTTTTAAAGATTGAAGGCGCAGAAATTTAACCCAATTATTTTAATATATTGGATTTGTAGGGACGCATCACGATGCGTCCTTACTATTTTATCCCTAACAGATCCATCACACCATTAATAAATGTCAGTGGATGAACCGGATTACCCGGGACATAAAGATCAATATTATTCTCTTCAATAAATCTTCTGTCAAGAGCCGGACTTCCTTCAAAAATACCACCGCTGATAGCATCTGTCCCTGCAAGGATTATAATTCTTGGTTCAGGAATTGATTCATAGCATATCTTTAATGCTTCTGACATATTTTCGCTCACCGGACCTGTAATAACTATTCCATCAGCATGGCGTGGTGAAGCAACAAACTCAATTCCGTAGCGGCCTGAGTCAAAATTCACATTGCCTGTAGCAGCAAGTTCCATTTCACAAGAATTATCTCCCCCGGCAGATACCTGGCGCAGCTTCAATGCACTTTTAAAAAGCCTTCTTATCTCTTTTCTTACCCTGTTTTCATCAAGTTGTACCGGAGTTTCAGAACCCGGTTTGATTATAAGTGCTTCCCTCACATTGGATGATATCCTGTAATCATTTGTGAACCTGATCTTTTCGGGGAGCAGGAACGAACATTCTTTACAGTAAACACATCTGCCCATATCTATAGATCTTGATTTACCATCAATGGCCATTACCGGGCAGACGGCAGAGACAGTTTTGATTTCATCTTTTGTTATATCACCTGAAATGACCGGCCTCCCTCTGAACAACGCTGAAACAGGCTGGGTACGAAGGTTTTTGACATATTGTCTGCCGTGACTCTTCAGAACTTTTATCTCTTTAAACATAGTAGTTCACTTACTGTATAAGATTATAAATCGTTTCCGCAATACGACAGGTTAAAGCTCTTATTACACACCGGGAAATCCGATATTTCCTGATTGCGCACTGCCAAAGCTAAAGCCAACCAATTATGCATTGAAGGATCTTTGACTTTGTAATGTGCAATATTTCCATTATTATCAGTGATAGCGATGTGACAAATTTCACCTCTCCATCCTTCGACCATCGAGATTGCAAAGCTGTTTGGCTTTAACTTATATTCATAAACAGGCTTCTTGATGTCTTTAATTTTTTGTCGCCATATCTCAATAAGTTCATGAATAATTTTCACCGATTCACGTGCTTCAAGATTACGCTCCATACCGCGTGCAAGAACATCGCCTGTCTCAAGAATTACCGGTCGAACCGGATAGTTTTTATAGTATTGAAAAGGATGTGTTTTTCGAATATCACGTAAAATCCCGCAGGTACGGGCAGCCATTCCAACGGCACCCAGGCTTAAAGCTTGTTGTCTGGTAAGTATCCCTATATCATCAAAACGGCCAAGAACACTTGGTAGGGAATAAATAAGATCAGTTACTTCAGAATATCGTCTATCTGTATCATCAAGTACTCTGAGCATTTCGTCCATAATATTATTACTCATGGGATAATTACTGCCTCCGGGGCGAACTAATCCCTTCCCAAAGCGATTTCCGCACCAAAATTGAGTAGTATTTATTATTGTAGTTCTGAGCGCTTCACACACAACTTGTCCAAGCTGGTAAGCAACATCGCCGCATAAAGCAGCAGTGTCGCCAATGTGATTGGCAAGCCTTTCCATTTCCAAAGCGATGCACCTTTCGATCTGTAGCGCTTCGCTGACCTGAATACCAGCTAATGACTCAATAAGCTGCGAGTGAGCCAGTGCATGTCCAACTGAAGTATCTCCGGCAATGCTTTCTGAAAGAACACATCTTTGTAATGCATCGTTTTTTTCTATAAATAATTTTTCAATACCACGGTGCTGATACCCAAGTTGAATTTCGAGGTGTAAAACCTTTTCCCCGTTGCAGATAAACCTAAAGTGACCTGGTTCAATTATACCCGCATGTATCGGACCTACTCCCACCTCGTGCAACTCTTCGCTCTCAATCTCATAGAAAGGATAATTATCCATAATCTGTGACTTATCTGAACGTTCATGCGAATATCTAACCGGCTTTAACCATGGGTGCCCTTCGAATTTCACTCCAAAATTTTCATGAATCTCACGCTCAAAAATATGAAGCTGGGAGCAAACCGGAGTTAATGATTTCAATACAGGTTTATCCTTATTAATCACGTGAGCAAACACTTTAATACTATTATTATTGTCATCAGCAATACAACAATAAAGTTTCAGTTTACCCGCTGATTCTACACCGTAATAGGCAACGCAGTGTTTTACTTCATCTTTTAAAAAAGCCATAATCTGATCAAAAAAAATATCATATTTTAATATCGGTATTTCGTTAAGGTCAGTCGGTAATGAATTGTTTATTATTTCTATATATAGTTTTTGATCCATGATAATTACTATTTAAGAAAAATGGAAATGCTCTGGTTAATAAGATCAACCAAAAAGGGCGGTTGATAAAAGCACATAATAATCACTACTCCGAGAAGCACAAATTGGCTAATGGTTTCAGCAGGGTTAACTTTATCAGGTGGTCTCAGACTATCTTCATTTCTGGGGTCGGAAAAGATAATGTGCATGATCCTGGTGCTCATAGCATAGATTACAAAGCAAAGTAGCAAAATTGTAATAATCAGGATGAACCATTGATCATTGAAAACCAACCCTTTAAATATCATAAACTCCATAATAAACAATCCCGACGGCGGAATGGCAAGAATGCAAATCATTCCTATAATAAGTACCAGGGCGCCAGCCGGGTAAAGTTTCATATATCTGCCGCTTTCATCTAATTTGAACGTATGGAGGACCCGTGACAACTGCCCCATTTGATAAAAAAGACTTGATTTTGTTAATGAATGTAACACTAACAGAAGCAGCGCAGCATAATAACCAACACCCCCGACACCAACAGCTATGGCTACTAAGCCCATGTTTTCAAGACTTGAATATGCAAGCATACGCTTAAGATGTTTTGCTTTAAGCATATATCCTGCGGCAATTAACAAAGACAATATTCCTGCAAGGATAAGAACATGATTCATGAAAGGCAAAATAGGTGATGAAGAAAACAAAGTATAAACACGAAAAATAGCCAGAAAACCGACATTCATCAATGTTGTGGAAATTAAAGCGCTTATTGGAGGCGGCGCTACAGAATGTGCATCAATGGTAACAGTATGCATGGGAAAAAGTCCCATCTTCGTGCTGAAGCCAACCAGAACAAAAATAAATGCAATTTTCAGATACATGGGGTTGGCCTGATTAATAATATTGGCTAAAGATGTAAAAGAAAGATTAGCAGCATCTTCCCGGCCATAAATAAATCCTAAAAACAAAATACCCAGGTAAGCCAGAGCTATCCCTGTTGAACAGATAAAAACATATTTCCATGTTGCTTCAAGCGCCATTTCGGTGCGGTCGTGATATATCAGGGCTGCAACAGCCAATGAGGTAGCTTCGACAAAAATCCATAAAACAGTCATTCCATTTGCCAGGTATGCACCCGACATAAAAGTCATTAAAGCAATCAGGGCAGCATGATAAATATTATATTTTTTTACATCGTCACCGGCTGCATAAATAAATCCATGATAAACAGTTGGAATAGCTAAAAACGATAAAACTGAAAGTAATAACACCCCGGCGCTGTTATAAGTGAAATAGCTCAATTCGGTTTTATTTAAGTTAGTCCAGCAATAGAGAGTAAAAGCAATGTGCATCAATGCGAAACCGAGGGTTATAATTTTAGTAATAGTTTTACTTTTAAGTAAGACTATCGAGATACACATAAGTGATGAAATGATAAAAAAGCATAAAAGCGTCATCTTTTAATCTTTTAGCGTTGTTAATTCGTTAGTATGCGGTTTGAGTCGTAATCCAAAAAAACCAAGAATCAGAACTCCAGCAAAAATGTCAAGTAATATCCCAATATTGATCAACATAGGCATTTTATTTCCAACAGCAAGTGAAAACATAAAAATCGCGTTTTCAATAATTAAAAAACCTATGAGATGTGAGATTATCAGTCTATGGGTTACTATCAGCAACAATCCGGTAAATAAAGTAAAGAGAGCTATTGCCATATATATTGTATTGATAAAAGGATTAATAAGAGAATTAGCCAATACAACACTTATCAATAATGCAAAAATTGATAAAATCAGCAAATAAAATCCGGGCATTGCCTGATGGTGCACTTTAGATACGCCGGAACGATTAATGATCCTGACCAGAAGATATGGAATCAATAAAGCCTTAAAAACCAAAGACTCTGAGGCAATAAATATCAGGTTAACAGTACTGACTTCCTTTAGCTCAATTAAAGCTATACCACAAAGTAATAATCCCTGCAATCCAATCAGCCTGGAATAAATTATTAATCGCTCAGCAGAAGCAAAATATACCAGGGTTATAGCAAACAAAACTATCAGATAATTTACCATATCTCGTTACTATATCAATTTATTAGTCAATATTAAAATTACCACAAAAGCTATCCATGCAATTGCAGAGATGGTAAGAATGAACTTGGGATTTAAATTCATTTTATTCCGTGCCCTGAACGATTCTATCAGGCCGATGATAATTGCAAATACCACCTGAACTGCCAGAAATAAACCAGTTTGCAAAAATATGTTCCATCCGGCAGGCACTATGACATTGTACATTAATGAACCAT
The DNA here is from genome assembly GCA_026391555.1 of Bacteroidia bacterium. GTDB lineage: Bacteria > Bacteroidota > Bacteroidia > Bacteroidales > VadinHA17 > LD21. The sequence continues at coordinate 48,497 of JAPLEB010000093.1, forward strand.
AAATTGCAAATTTCAGGTACGACCCTAAATGAATTATTGCTTTATCAAAACCGCTGTTATCCAATATCATCACCTCATGTATCATTGTGAGTTCGAGATGTGTTTTGGGGTCATCGACAGGGAGCCTGCTGTTTTCGATCATGGCTATCTGGACAAATAAATAAAATCCTATAATACTGTATATCAACACATAATGATCTCCTGTAAGAAAGAAGTGGCTAAAGATATCCGAGAATGAAGTAAAACCGGTAAACATGGCAAAAGTGGCCAGCAAAATAAAAAATGCAGGTTCCACAAGCATTGAGAAAAATGCTTCGCGATTGGCTCCCATCCCCCCGAAACTGCTGCCGGTATCAAGAGCAGCAAGAATAGTAAAAAACTTTCCGAAAGCAAGCAGGTAAGAGAAGAAAATAAAATCTCCTTCAAACGAAATAAGAGCCCTCTGATTTGCAAATGGTATTACAAGTGAAGCACACAAAGTACCTGACAATGCAACAACAGGCGCTATCTGAAATATTATTCCTGAGGTCTTGCTGAAAACACTTCCTTTCCTCACCAGCACTCCAATATCTTTTATAGGCTGAAGTATTCCGGGACCTTTGCGTCCTGAAGTAATGCTTTTTGTTCGTAATATTATGCCGGGAAAAAAGAAAGCTGCAATTAAAATCAAAACAAATCCTATCATACTCAGATAAGGTTAAAATAGGTTAACAAAAAGACAAGCAGCATAAATACAAACGCATATAGAATGTAATGCTGTATTTGTCCGGTCTGCATTACTGCAATTTTTTTAAGAAGAGATGAAAACCAATCTATCGGTTTGTCAATAAGAAGCTTTTTGAAAATATCATCACTATGCGACACAAAGGTTCTTTTGCCGGGAAATATTTCATCTTCCCGGATGTCAACCATTATTTTTTTTGTCTGGAGCAATGGTTTTACAAGATGATTGTAATTATAGGCATATGATGTTGCAGTATATTGTTGTTTAAAGGTGCCTGCAGTATAGCCGCAACCCCATGTTGGGCCGACATCAATTTGTTTGGTCTTGAGATGGAAATGCCTGTAAACGAGCAATATAATAATCGTAATAACAAAAATTCCACTCAGAATGCTTATTTGCGTGAGGTTATTGACAGAAGCTGCTGCTGCTATATTTGTATCGGGTATATTGAAAGCCGATGATACTATATTAAAAACAGGTTTCACAAAGAAGACTGAGGCTAATCCTATCAGCATTATAAAAGCTATGGTTATGAATTGAGGGAAAATCATCACCCGGCTTACTTCTTTAGCCATTGATGCTTTTTCTGAACGTGGTTCTCCAAGGAAGACTATTCCAAACGCTTTAGTAAAACAGAAAATTGCCAGTCCCCCGATTAGGGCAAGTCCGACAATGCTTGACAGTATTACAATAGATTGATATAAGTTGGCTGCTGACAGGCTTTTAAACATGCCAACGTAAATAAGATATTCTGAAATAAAACCGTTGAAGGGAGGCAGACCGCAGATAGCTAAAGAACCTATTAAAAAGAGAATTGCTGTATATGGCATTTTCTTCATTAAACCGCCAAGATGTTCAATGTTTCGTGTATGTGTGGCCGTGTACACCGAGCCTGCATTAAAAAAGAGAAGAGATTTGAATAAAGAATGATTCAACACATGTAGTAAGCCCCCGCTGAAACCGAGCAGGCTTAATGCGATATTTTTTGTAGCAAGGCCTATCACCCCCAATCCAATTCCGATACCTATAATACCAATATTCTCAATGCTATGGTATGCCAGCAATCGCTTAAGATCATGCTGAACGATAGCCATCATTACGCCAAGCACACCTGATATTAGAGAAACTGACAGAATGATGAGGCCAATCAAAAGCAGATCATTCTGAACCGACATAAGAACCCTTAAAATACCATAAATGCCCATTTTTATCATTACCCCCGACATTACACCCGATACATGCGATGGAGCTGCAGGGTGAGCTTCGGGGAGCCATGTATGCAAGGGAATAAAACCGGCCTTTATTCCAAACCCGATAAAAAACAGGATAAAAAGCAGAAAATTAGAATGGCTTGAGAAATATAGCCTGAGAGCATCAAAGCTCATTTGCCCGGTTGCTTTATCAACAATTAAAAAGCTGATTAAGATAAAAAACATGCCTACATGCATCTGTATCAGGTAACTGATACCTGTTTTCATTATAGTGCGGTCTTCTGCATCAAAAATCACCAGGAGGAACGAAGACAGAGCCATTAATTCCCAGACAATTAGAAACGACAAGCCATCGCGGATCATAACTACCATTATCATCGAAAGGTAGAGCCACAGGTACGAGAAGTAATGTATTGAAAAATGTAACGCGTTTTTGCTTTGATAATACGACTGGAGGTATCCCCTGGCATAAAGGAACCCTATAAAAACAGTTATATTAACCACGATGATAAAGAATGCAGAAAGCTTGTCAATTATAAAGACAAGACCGTTTTGCAGGAAAGGTAATTTTAGCTGTATTTCAAGTATTTGTTTATCATTTGAAACCAATTCAAAGCACCACATTGAGCTTAATATGATCCCACTTGTAAGCAAAAACAGTGTATAGAAATACTTTAGAGATTTGGGAATAAAAAAAACAGCGAATGACAGAAGTAAGATAATAAAAAATAATAATGTATTCATTATTTACAGAAATCTTTTCGAACTGAACAGCAAATTTGTGGCCGCGAAGGTAAAAAATAATCTCCCTTAATTTTACTTTTTACAGCAAATTCAGCGTAAAAATCTGAGTAATCTGTGTTAATCTGCGAGATCACCGCGCACCGCACACCGAACCACTATTTCACATTCAGCTGCATCTTCGCTTCTGCCTCTTTCAGTTCCAGAACTTTGGTTGTGCCTCCGGTTTCGAGATTTATCCCGTGAGGTTTATTGGTTTTCCATGAGCCTCCGGTAAAGTCAGGTATATCAATTGATTGCGATCTGTTTGCTACGGACCATTCACTTAGTGGTGCGATTGAGCTCCAGAGAGCACCGTCGTAGACATTCTCATCAAGAGGCAGGCCATTTCGCAAACAGTCAATCAACCGCCAGTCCATAATGAAGTCCATGCCGCCATGTCCACCGACTTTCTTTGCCATTTCCCCTACCCTCTTCACAATTTCAGGAGTATATTTATCCTGTACCTCTTTCATCTCATCATCCTTTAACCAGCTATGCCCCAAGGCTATACGCTCCTCGGGATACTTCATTGCACCACCGGCAGTACCACTAACAACATGCAGCCTTGAATAGGGCCGAACCGATGAAACATCGTGCTGTATCATTATTGTCCTGCCGTTACTGGTTTTTACCAGGGAAGTATTCATATTACCACGGAAGTTTTTATTTGCGTAGGGAGCAAAGAAAGAGTCACCTGCGGCAAGCAGATTTGCATGTTTCCCCATAGTAAAATCTATTGTCGACATGGAAGTAAGATAATCCATCTTATCGCCACGGTTTATATTCATTATCTGGCAAATAGGCCCCAGTCCATGTGTCGGATAGAGGTTACCGTTCCGGGTAGCATTCTCTTTCAGACGCCACATATCGGTATAAGCACCATCGGATTGTTTATCATCAAGCGGTTTCTTGAAGTTATATCCCATAAGGTTGTGAATATAAGCGCCTTCACCATGAACAAGATCACCAAACAAGCCCTGGCGGGCCATATTAAGAGTAAGGAGTTCGAAGAAATCATAACAGCAGTTTTCAAGCATCATGCAATGCTTTTTGGTTCTTTCCGAAGTCTCCACAAGTTGCCATGCATCATCAATAGTGCGTGCAATTGGTACTTCGCAGGCAACATGTTTTCCGTTCTCCATTGCATAAACCGAGATAGGTGTGTGCAATATCCATGGGGTACATGTATAGATAAGATCAAGGTCAGGAAGCTCCACTAGATTTTTCCAGCTGTTTTCATCGCCAAAAAACTCCCGGGCAGCAGGTCTTCCGATACTTGTGAGGTACTTCTGTGAACCTTCCACTGCTACCTTTCGGAGATCGCCCAAAGCTGTTATCTCAACACCCTCAATATAGGATAACCGTTTAACGGCTCCGCTTCCCCTGTCGCCCAGACCGATAACACCAACTCTTACTAAAGGAAGAGCAGGCGCTGCATAACCGCACATATTAAAACGCTGTGAATGAGATTTTTTAACTGATTCCAGAATACCTGCCATATTTGATTCGGGTTGTTTTGAAATACAACCGGGTATTAAACCACCAGTCATGGCTCCTGCACCGGCGAATGTTGCTGTCTTTAAAAAATTACGGCGATTACTTGTCATGATGAAAGTATTTTCAGGTTAGATCAAAAAATTAATCCACCGCAAATTAATACTTTATTATAAAATTCTATGACCTTTGAAGATTCATTTTCCCAATTTACAGATTCTGAAGCGAAAATAGAATTTTTATTTAAATCGGAAAGGAAGTTTCGGTTATCTCTGGGGCTCCGGTTCAGGGGGCATAAGGCGGTTAGTCTTCTTGGTTCCCCTCCTGGGAGAGCCTGCCCCGCTTCGGCGGGGGGCACAAGGGGTGGGTTTTATCGGGTAAAGGATAAGCAATCTGCAACCTGCCTACGATAAAGCTTCGGCAGCCAATGCCTGCAACATTTTATATGAATTTCATGTTTAAAATATACTATAATCGATTCTTTTAAATATATTTGTAAAGAATAGACTATAATCGATTATGATAAATAGAGAAAAATACTTAGACAGAATCAGGCCTTTCATTAATAAGCCAGTTATTAAAGTAATTACAGGTATAAGAAGGTGTGGGAAAAGCACTTTTCTTAAAATCCTCATGAATGACCTGTTTGCCAATATAGTTGACCAGAAGAACATCGTTTTCATAAACAAGGATTCTCTGGAATTTGACAGCATTATTACATACAATGACCTTAATGTTTTTGTTCTCGAAAAATTTAAAGGGATAAAAGGTGGCAGGTATCTCTTTATTGACGAGGTACAAATGATTAAAAATTGGGAGAAAGCAATTGCCGGGTTTTTCGCAGATAATATTGCAGATATTTATGTTACCGGCTCCAATGCAGGATTACTTTCATCTGAATTGGCAACACTACTGACAGGCCGATACATTGAATTTAAGATCAACACTCTTGTATTCTCCGAATTTTTGAAATTCAGAAGCAAAACAAATGAAGAAAAGGAGGAGGAATTCGGTTTATTTCTGAAATATGGCGGATTTCCAGGTATCCATCAGATGGAATTCAGCGATGAAGTAATCAGTCAATATATAAGTTCCATCTATAGCACAATTCTTCTTAAGGATGTTGTTGCAAAAAATCAGGTTCGCGATGTAGCCCTGCTTGAAAGAATTGTCAGGTACATTGCTGATAATTGTGGAAACATTACTACAGCAAAAGGAATAAGTAAATATATTAAATCGCAACACTTAAACTGTTCTATTGATACTATCCATAACTATATTGTCTGGCTTACTGATGCTTATGTTGCATTTAAAGCTATGCGTTACGATATAAAGGGGAAACGTCAACTTGAACTTTATGAAAAATATTTTCTCGGTGATATCGGTTTTATCTTTAGCATACAGGGTAACAAAACATCCGACATATCAGGTAAACTTGAAAATATTGTATACCTTGAATTACTGTCACGTGGATATTCAGTAAATATTGGAAAACTATATAACCGGGAAGTGGATTTTATTGCAGTAAAAAATGATCATAAAATGTATATTCAGGTGACTTACCTCCTGTACGATGAAAAAGTTATTGAAAGAGAATTTGGAGTATTGTCGTCATTAAAAGATAATTATACTAAAATAGTTCTATCTCTTGATAAATATTTTGGTGCCGAGAGAAATGGCATAAGATGGTACAATCTTATTGATTTTTTATTGATGGAGGACATTTAGCAGTCTGAGGTTGAAGTTGAGGTCAACTACCAAGCTGCATGGCTTTTTACTTTCTGCTTTCTACTTCTTACTTTATTCTCTGAATCGCCCTGTAACCACAATAATTAGTACACAAACCACATTCAGTACACTTATCTTCATCTATTTCAGGTGCACTGAAGGGGGTTTTTTGTGAAATTGCTCCCGCAGGGCAAATTCTGATTACCGGACAAACATGATTTTGCGGACATTTCGATGCTTCTATTCCAATTGAATTCATTTTGTTTCTATTTTTCGTTAATATGAATATCTCTATTAATTTTTTTCTTACCCTTAATTTTCAACAGGAGATCTTTGACTATACTTCCTGCAAGGTACCCAAATGCCAGACCCCATAAAGTACTTAAATACCAGACCGATTTAATCGGGCAGGTACCCGACTGGCAACCGACAAATTTCCAGTATAGAAATCCGCCAAGTGCTCCTGCAACTGAAAATACTATTACTAAAAGATGTTTTTTGATAAATTCTGTCATAACCATATTTTGATGCAAAAGTCGCTACATCACAAAATATGGTCAGTGACTAAAGTCACAGAAGAGACTATTTTCGTACGAGACGAGTGTAATCAACTGAATTTCTTTCAGTTATAACAAGATATTTTCTTTCAAGGTTTCTGAGAAGTCTTGAAACAACCTCCCGTGAGGTATTAAGCTGCAATGCTATTTCCTGGTGGGTTCCCGGGAAAACTGTTTGCCCGGTTGATCTGAACCTCTCCTCAAAAAAACGGATCAGCCGTTCATCGAGCTTCATAAATGCAATGGAATCTATGGTATCGAGAAGCTCATCAAAACGTTTCCTGTATGAATACATCATCAGTTCTTTCCACGATTTATACTCCGACATCCATTTTTCCGGTTTATCTACAGGAATAGTAATAATAACTGAATCTTCTTCTGCAATCATTTTAATATTGCTTTTCTGAAGAACCATGCAACAGGTGAGCGACATGCTGCAAATCTCACCCCGGTTCAGATAGTACAATAACAATTCGTTTCCCTCCTCTGAAAGACGTACAACCCTCAGACAACCATCAAGAACCATAGGGAAGAATTTAATGTAGTCCCCCTCTCCAAGTATGCTTTGGTCTATCCTAAGGTTGTGAAGAGTAGAAATAATATTTATTTCGGAAATTAATTCCTTTTCTAAAAATGGAAATGTTTTCCTTATTAACTCCTGCTTATCCATTATAGTAAATAACCTTATTATAAAATTCTACGACCTTTGAAGATTCATTTTCCCAATTTACAGATTCTGAAGCGATAATAGAATTTTTCTTCAATTCTGAGAGCAAGCATCGGTCATCTCTTAATTCAATCAGGGCCTTAGATATCTCTTCCGGGGTCACTTCCGGAATAATCATCCCACATCTGTTTTCCAGAATGATATTTTTTACCTCTGTAAGATCACTTGCAATTACAGGAATTCCGGCACTTATATAATCAAACAATTTATTTGGAAGACTAAATTTGTAATTCAGGTTAGTATTCTTATCGAGACTAATTCCTGCATCAGCTGATTTAGTATATCTGATAAGTTCTTTCCATTGAAGTTTAGGAATAAACTTCACCCTTTCCGCAATATCCATTTCCTTCACCATAGTTTTTAATGCTTCAAGATTATCTCCTGCACCTACAACAAGTAATGAAACATTACCAGTCTTATGAACTGCTTCAATTAGTTCTTCCACTCCCCTGTCTATATTAATACCCGTACCCTGGTAAATCAGCAGAAGATGATCTTTGCTTATTCCCAATTCATAACGTGAGTAACCGATTATATCAGTAGTTGATCTTGAGCAATTCCTGATTATCGCAAGTCTGATACCATATTCATTTTCGTACAAACTTGCAATTGAATCATTTACAGTCATAACATGTTTCAACCTTGGAAAAATCATCTTCTCAATACTCTTCCAGACCCATTTTACTAACGGTCTGTTCTGAATCTCCGGTACACCGGTAAAATATTCATGCGAATCATAAACAAGGGTCAGCTTCTTTAGTCTTGAAACAATAAAATTCGGTAATAATGTATCGAGGTCGTTTGATACAAGAATGTCGTATTTATGAAAAAGAAGATAAAAAAATAACCTGATATTATAAAATTTATAGAAGAGGAATCCTCTTTTGAAGAGCATTTTGAATCTTCTAGTCCTGAAGGGAACAGAATCATAATCGCAGCAACCACCTGATTTTCGACCTATTATAGTGATCTCACAACCCAAGCAACTGACAGTCTCTGCAATCTTCAGCACACGCTGGTCGTGGCAGATGCAGTTGGTAACAGAGAATGCTACTTTGGTTTTATGTGAGCGAGAAGGCATGGGGTAAAATTACTAAAATCCGGGGAATAGGGAAAGGGGTGATGGGGAGAATGGAGGAAATTTGTACTTTTACATCAAATTGAGACATTTATGATCTATAAAAATATCTCACTGAAAAAATTTAATACCTTCGGTCTTGATTGCATGGCTGATTGCATGATCCGTATCAGGAATGAGAAGGAAGCAATATCACTTTTCAGGGGAGAAATTTCCTGGAAAAAACCTTTTCTTATCATTGGAGGTGGAAGTAATATACTGTTTACCAGCGATTTTAAAGGTACAATTCTCTATCCTGAAATAGGCGGAATTAAAGTTGAAGTAAAAGACCAGGAATATGTCATTATCTCGGCCGGTGCCGGTGTAAATTGGGACAAACTGGTTGAATGGACAGTTAATAAAGGATATGGTGGTTTGGAGAACCTCTCATTGATTCCGGGTCTGGTCGGGGCTACTCCTGTTCAGAACATCGGCGCTTATGGGGTTGAAGTGAAAGATACAATAGAAAAAGTCATAGCTGTTTCTATTGACGATGGGGCCATAACAGAATTCAGTAAAAATGACTGCCGGTTTGGTTACAGAAACAGCACTTTTAAGAGCGAAAATAAAGGTAAATACCTGGTAATCAGAGTTTATTTTAAATTGACCATTAGCCCATTGCTTAATCTGAATTATGGTTCTCTGAAAGAAGAGGTGACTAAACTGGGAAGTGTAACATTGAAAAATGCCAGACAAGCTGTAATAAATATAAGGAGAAGCAAATTACCTGACCCTGAAATCATTGGTAATGCAGGAAGCTTCTTCAAGAATCCGGTTGTGAGCAGTTCTGCTGCAGAGAGTCTCAATAATAGGTATCCTCAGATGCCATCGTATAAAGACCAGTCAGGAGGTACCAAACTGGCAGCCGGATGGCTGATTGATCAGTGCGGCTGGAAAGGCAAAAGGGTCGGAGATGCAGGCGTGCACGATAAACAGGCTTTAGTCCTGGTAAACTATGGAAAAGCGACCGGAAAAGAAATCTACAACCTTTCTGAAAAAATTATAAAATCTGTTCAGGAAAAATTCGGCATTGATTTGGAACGGGAAGTTGAAGTCGTTGGAACTATTTAAATATCTTCCTCTTATTAAGCTCTTTTTGATAAAGTGCTGCGTAATGGTTATGCTCGGTAAGTGTTTTGGAAAAGTTATGATACCCTGAAAAATCAGGTTTTGCAGCAAAATATATATAATCGTGCTGTTCAGCATTTAGAACCGCGTCAATTCCTTCAATAGAAGGGCAACTAATGGGCCCGGGCGGAAAACCACGGTGCTTGTAAGTATTATAAGGTGAGTCGGTATGCAGGTGCTTATGTAGAACTCTTGTAATTGTAAAATCATTTAACGCAAATTTTATTGTCGGACAAGCCTGCAGGGGAATACCTCTTTTTAATCTGTTCAGGTAGACACCGGCAATACGGGGCTTCTCATCAGGATTTACAACTTCATCATCAATAATAGAAGCAAGAATGGCGACCTCTTTTTGATCGAGTCCCTTTTCTTGTGATTTTGCCAGTCGCTGATCATTCCAGAACAACCTGTATTCTTTCAACATCCTGTTATAAACTCCCTTAGCATCAGTATTCCAGTAAAATTCGTACGTGTTGGGGATGAACAATGCAATAATATTTTCCTTTTTAAATCCGTCAGAAAGAAAGTTAGAATCATCCGATAAAAAGCTGATTATCTCAGAAGAGTCAGCTTCTATGTGTTTACTGATTTTCCCTGCCAGCTGGTTCAATGTCCTGATATTATGAAAGGTGATTTTGACAGGTGCCTGCCGGCCCGACCTCAGGAGATTGATTAATCCATTATAACTCAAGTCTTTGTCAATGACATATCTTCCGGGCTTAATAAGAGCCGGATAGTTTTTCTTATTCGCAACCCACTTAAGGACTTTCCGGTTTTTAATTATCAGGTTCGATTCAAGAGTATCAAGTACCTGTTCATAAGTTGAACTCGTTGGAATATAAATGACCTGATTAATATCTTCTGCTTTGATGCTTACACCAAACAGATTCCTGTAAATCAGGATTAAAATGACCAAAACCAGAGTTCCAAGCCCTGACAAAAAATATAATATTTGCTTTTTCTTCATTGTCTTTCAACCGGATTGCAAATTTACTGATATTGTTTAAAAGTACAAGTGGAACCGTCTGAATATCTATTGGTCTTGTGGTTATTCAGGTCTATTTACTTTTGTCTTTTTACTTTTGTCTTTTTACTTTTGTCTTTTATCTTTTCTGACTCTCTCCCATTCTCCCCTTCGTAATTATTCCCATTATATTTATAAATTTGTGTGATTGATTATCAAACTAATATTCGATGAAAATGACAACATCAATGCTACTGATCCTTATTGGGATAGGGATACTAACCGGAGTTATGGCAGGCATGCTGGGAATAGGAGGTGCAATAATAATGATCCCCGCTCTTGTATTTTTTATGGGATTCAGTCAACAGACTGCACAGGGAACCAGCCTTGCAGTGATGCTCCCCCCAATAGGAATTATTGCAGCTTACAATTACTATAAAGCAGGACAGGTAAATATCAAATTTGCCATTATCCTTGCGGTTTTTTTCCTGGTTGGTTCCTATTTTGGATCCAAGCTGGCATTGAATCTTCCCCAAACGTTACTTAAAAAAATATTTGGAATTCTTTTGCTTTTGGTTGCTGCAAAAATGCTTTTATCAAAATAATTCTAGAACATAAGACCCACGCTAAGAAGAAATGCATTTTGTCTGTCATCCAAAGGAAACTTTGCCCCTCCGGTAAGCGCCTCAATCTGGTTCTGGTATTTTTTAAGGCTTCCTTCATACCTTAAATCGATAATAAGTGTCTTTAATATATCAAGGCCCACACCCGCCTGATAGCCAAAGGTCATATTGCTATACATATTTTTTAAATTCGGATCATCAATAAGCGCTTTGGGTGAATTGATCAGAAGCGAAGCTGCCGGACCGGCATTCAAACGGACAGGACCAAGTTTAAAGCCAAGCATAACAGGAATATCAAGTTTATTGAAACTCTGTTTTTGGGCCAATTTAACTGTAGGAGTCGCAAGATTGATAACGGAATATTCATTTGTTGTTGAAGAGAATAAAAACTCAGGTTGAATATATAAGCCAAACAAGCTGAGCCGGATGAAAGCGCCTCCATGGAATCCATAATTTGCGCCTTTAAGAGCCTCAACTGTATATGAAGTGGTTCCTGTAGTTACAGTTTTAAGTGTTTCCATCGATAGAGAAGTTGTACTCAATCCTGCTTTCAGACCATAATTAACCTGTGAGAAAGCCGGAATTGATAAAAGAACTATTAGAACAATTACAAATAATTTTTTCATCATTTTAAGTTTTAAATTTTCTAAATCAAATAGTTAATAAATAATCAGTATTGGAATAGACTATAAATATAACGTATATCAAAATAAAAAGGTTGCATTCGCTACCCACTTTTTAATCAGACCTCTTTTCAAAACGGAAGAAAAGTACATTTATTTTCAAGCCAGCGTCACAAAGATAACCTTATTCATCTGGTAAATTCCTTCCGGTTAAAGATAGACTAATAAAACAAATTGGAATAAATAATTACCTTAGTAAAATGAACAGGGAAACAAATAATGCAAAATCCTTACTTCGATGAAAAAGATTCTATTTTCAGTATTAACATTAAGTATTTTAACAATATCACTGAATTACGGACAGGTATCACCGGTGGAAAAAGGGCTTCAGGCAATTACTCCGGACGCAATAAAAGCTCAGTTTGGTTTTTTGGCCTCAGACTGGACCGAAGGAAGAATGGCCGGAGAAAAAGGTGAATTTCTTTCAGCCGATTACATTGCCAGCATGCTTCAGTTATATGGCGTTAAACCAGGCGGGGATCTTCTCCAGACAAGAAGCCAGGGGAAAAATATTAACAGCAGTGAAATATCTTATTTTCAGAATTTCGTCCTGCTTAAAACTAATGCTGGTGATGAGCAGATACTTAAAGTAAAATCATCTGATGGTAAAATGGTGAAAACAACAAATTTCACCTATAATGTTGATTTTACCGTCAAACCTTCAGACCCCGGAATTGAAATTGAGGCACCCGTAGTATTTGCAGGTTATGGATTTATTAGTAGCAAACTAAAATACAACGATTTCAGCAAAATAGATGTAAAGGGAAAGTTCATATTGAGAATTTCAGGTATTCCAAAATTTATCAAGGAGACCCTCAATACAACAGAAACAGAATCCCTTGCCAGGGAAATGGAATCGACGTTAAAAGCAATGGGTGCGATAGGTATAATTGAGTTTAATCCCCAGGCAACAGTAGTTGGTAATCCTGATAGTAGAGAATTTGTGAATTTGTCTCCATCAGAGGGAACTCCGCGATCAGGAAAACCTTATGCAAGCTTCTCAATACCAGGGAAAAAGAGTGCCGACAACCTTATCAGAATAGGGGTATCGGTAAAAACAGCTAATGAAATATTGAAGGGGACCGGGGTTAATTTTGATGATTACATTAAGAAAACCGATGCCAACGAACCATTTTTGATACCTCCTGTAACCGATAAGTCTATCTATTTTAAAACGACTATAAAAACAACTCAGGTTGCAGTAAGAAATGTTATCGGGATAATTGAAGGCACTAATCCGGAACAGGTCATTGTCCTTGGTGCCCATTACGATCATTTAGGTATCGGCAATGGATATATATGGAATGGTGCTGACGATAATGGGTCAGGAACCGTAGGGGTTATGACCCTGGCAAAGGCAATTATGGAAACCGGTAAAAAACCGGAGAAAACTATAATTTTTGCCTTATGGACAGCAGAAGAAGAGGGACTTTTAGGATCGCGTTATTGGGTTCAGAATCCTACTTGTCCATTAAAAAATATCAGGCTGAATGTAAACTTTGATATGATCTCAAGATATTTTTCTGATGATGAACCAAAGAAAGTCACGATGACATATACCAGTTCATGCCCCGGTTTTAAGGATATGACGATAGCTAACCTTAAAAAGTATGATATTGATCTTATAGTTGACTATCAGCCTTCAGCCGATCCCACGGGAGGGACTGATCACAGGTCTTTTGTTAATGCAGGCATCCCGATAATGAGATTCAAACCAGGTCATCGTGAAGAGTATCATACACCTAAGGATGAACTCAATACAATTGACTGGGATATTATGGAAAAGATAATCAGGATCAATTTCTCCAATGTATGGGAACTGGCTAATACAAATTGGTAGATTTATTGATACTCAATATATTGACTGTTCTGTCTTAATTCCAGAAAATCATCACCGATTTCGCGATAGCCGTATTCAAAGCAATAATGAAACTCATGGCCCTGCGATGTTTCGATATTATGGGTAAAGAAACTGAAGTTATAACCAAGGGCAAACAGAGCATCTTTATGAATTTTTATTTTACCCTCAGCATACAGATCAGCAAGAATTCTTCTGTTCTTTCTCAACAACCCGTGAACATTTCTGACAAAATTGTTTGAATCGCGGTTCAGTCGGTTGTTGTAGTTATTCCGGCACTGGTCAGAACAGAATTTTTTATCAGTACGGCCACGTAAGGTGTCACCGCAATCGAGACATTTTTTTTCCACAGCACTAATGTTTTGATAAAGATATATAAAAACGTTTTCAAACGGATACAAACGACTATAAATGATTACAAACCGTGTATAAATGATTAATAACCGGAACAGTATCAGAGGGTGGCTTAAGTTTGCTAAGAAATTAAACTAATGTTAAATTAAAACTTAAAGTCATGAATTCATTAAAAAACAGAGTCACACTGATTGGAAATCTTGGTCAGGATCCGGAAACAAAAACCACCGAGAGTGGAAAAAAAGTTACCAATTTCACACTTGCCACCGATGATGGTTATAAAAATTCTGATGGCCAGAAGGTAAGCGAAACTACATGGCACAATATTGTTGCCTGGAACGGGCTGGCTGAAATCGCCGGGAAGTACCTGAAAAAAGGCCGGCAGGTGGCGGTTGAAGGTAGGATCGTCTATCGCACTTATGAGGACAAGAAGGGTGTCACAAAGTACATAACTGAGATTGTTCTTAATGATCTTATTCTGCTCAGATCAGGTAAGGATGAGGGAAAAGAGGAACCGGACAAAGGTGAATAGTCAGGAGAATCGAAAATCGGTCGCTGCATTTTCGATTAATAGAGGTTGTCAATGACAGCCTCTATTTTTTTTGTATTCTGCTAAATATCAGTGATATCAACATTACTCCTGTAATCCCCAAGATGAGGTTCAGCAAAATATAATTAAATCGACTTATCAGGATCAGGGGTCTATTCCCCCGAGCAATCCCTTCCGGCTTTAAGCGCTTTCAGATTAGCTTCAACAATCGCTTCACCTTTTCTTCCAAATAACTTCCTGATCGCATTTTCGAGACTCACAAAGGACATATCAATAAACGGCGACGCAGCTCCCAGAATTACAATATTACCGGACCGTGCAGATCCCGCTTCCTTCGCTATAGTATCTGCATCAATAATAATATGGTTTTTTATCTTTTTTATCTCTTTAATAATCTCATCTATAGGTGGATAGTCAGGTATATTAATAAAAGGGGTTGAGTTGGTTACCAGCCAACCATTTTTTGAAAGCCATGGAAGATATCTCAATGATTCCATCGGTTCAACAGAGATTATAAGGTTGGCTCTTCCATAAGGGATCAGATCAGAATAAACCGGCTTATCTGAAAGCCTCAGATGCGACTGAACATCTCCCCCTCTCTGGCTCATCCCATGTACTTCCGATTGTTTGAGAAAAAGGTTATTAGCAACCGCAGCCAGACCAATTGTCGCAGCAATTGAAAGGATGCCCTGTCCTCCTACTCCTGATAATATTATGTCGTTCTTCATTGAAATTCATTTTGGTGTTATTAGTTTGAAGCTTCTGATCTTTTTCTTTTAGTTGCAGTCTGAATACATTCGCGTGAAGCAATAATCACTGATACTCCCCTATATTCAAATTCTTCTTTCATTATACGTATATTTTCCTCGTGATTCTTACGTAATGGTATAATGGTTTTCAGGTGCTCCCGTGAAACTCCGATGCCTTCACAAATCTGTTCGATCCGGCCGGTAGCCTGAGATTGCTGACCGCCTGTCATCCCTGCAGTTGAATTATCGGATATTATTATCGTTACTGATGAGTTTTTTACTACGGCATCGAGCAGGCCGGTCATACCGGAATGGGTAAAAGTTGAATCTCCTATTACGGCAACCGATGGTAACAAGCCTGCATCGGCTGCTCCAACCGCCATGGTAACAGAAGCACCCATATCGACACAAGAATTTATTGCATTATATGGAGGTAGTGCTGCCAGGGTATAACAGCCTATATCGGAAAATACACGTCCCGGGCCATAAGATTTAACAGCTTCTATTAAAGAATTGAACATATCGGCATGTCCGCATCCCTTGCAAAAGGAGGGTGGTCTCATTTTAACCAGCGACGGAACCTCTTCACCATAAATAACCGGTAAGCCAAGAGCCTTTGCAACAATAGCCGGGTTTAGTTCCCCATCGCGTGGAACCGTTCCATCAAGTCTGCCATAAATTTTTATTCCATTATCAAGAATTCCTCTTAAGGCTTCTTCAACAAGAGGGGCCCCCTCTTCAAGGATAAGAACCTCATTGCACCTATCTGTAATATCCTTAATAAGGTCTTTTGGGAAAGGGTATGCTGATATCTTCAGTACCGGAAAATCATCGATAGAGCTATCTATATTCTCCATCAGGTAGTTATAGGCTATTCCACAGGCAATTATTCCAATATCTCTTTTTCTGCCATCTTTAAAAGAGTTATATTTCGAAATTATGTTTTCATATCTTAATGATTCATAAGATGATAGCAAAGCATTGTATTTTTTCCTTGCAATTGATGGAAGAAGAACAAACTGGAAAAGATCGGCAGGCAGTTGTAGTTTTTTTTCAGGAAGAACTTCTTTTAACTGAACACTTGCCCTTGAATGTGCAAGACGTGTAGTTATCCTGAAAAGAACCGGCAGTTTATATTTTTCTGAAGCTTCAAAAGCATCAAAAATCATTTCATACGCTTCCTGCTGGTTTGATGGTTCAAAGCATGGTACCAGAGCGAATTTCCCATAGAATCTTGAATCCTGTTCATTCTGTGAAGAATGCATTGACGGGTCGTCAGCCGAGACCACTATCAGTCCACCATTTACTCCTGTCATGGCAGAATTAATAAAACCGTCGGCAGCAACATTCAGACCAACATGTTTCATGGCAACCATAGCCCTTTTGCCGGCATAGGACATGCCAAGAGCAGCCTCAATGGCAGTCTTTTCATTTGCTGACCACCCCCTGTGAATGTTACGGTCAGAAGCATCTTTTGATGATTGAATATACTCCATTATCTCGGTTGAAGGAGTTCCGGGGTAAGCATACATGCCGCTTAAACCTGCATCTAAAGCAGCCTGAGCTATCGCTTCATCACCTAATAACAGTAGTTTTTTCATATATAGTACTAATATTTATGATGAAACAAATATTGAAATATTTTCCATATATAAAAATGACAAATGGATGAATTAAATATAATAGGTATCAGGGAATTGATTTATTGAGAATAACAAATAATGAATGTCGTTAAAATATAGTTAAATATTTTACCGTTACACTCAATAATGTTTATTTTGCAGTCACAATTCGATTTCATCAGATATAAACACAGTTCTAATTGAACAGACTCATTTATACCATCGCATTCTTCATCCTGACTTTTTTAGACGTATATGGTCAGACAAATGAAAGGGAGAGATTCGTTCAGGTAAGCGGGATTATTACTGACGAGTCATATAAAGCTGTGCCAGGGGTGGCGGTTATCTCCAAAAAACTTCGCAGGGGAACCATAAGTGAAAGAACCGGTATCTATTCCATCACAAGCACCCCTGGTGATACTATTTTTTTCAGAGCTTTAGGATTTAAAAGATATCATACAATTATTCCGGTATCGTACGAAGAAAGGCATTGTAATGTTGATATTGCCCTGGAAATTGATACTATTCCGATTGAAGAAATAACGATTCTCCCATGGAAGAGTTATAATGATTTTATTAAAGATATAACTAAAGAAAAGCCTGTTGATCCGATTATTGAAAATATGAATGATAACATTGCTTCAATTTATATAGCATTGGCAAATCAGACAGGGGTAAGAATTTCACCTGAAGCAGGTTACAGATATGCTATGGAGCAGAATTTCAGTGCTTTAACAACAAAAAACCAATATCCTGTCAATAACCTACTCAACCCATTTGCCTGGGCAAAATTCATTAACGGGATTAAGAATGGATTATTTAAAAATCAGAAATTCAACAAACCTGTTAACGCCAAAGTCAGAAAAATAAAAAAGAAATCGGAAAACAAATAATCAGCCTTTTCTGTATGAAAAAGTATGAAGGGAGATTGATTGGCATTCTAGGTACTGTAATAATTCATCTTATTGCCGGAATAATATTTATGTCATTCCAGATAAAGTCATTGCAAAGGAATTTATCGGATGAATTCGAGGTTGAATTTGCCCCTGTTGTGGGGTCTCAGATAAAGGAGAAGCTGATTGAGTTACCTGCAACAACTATTGAAAGAATTCTTAAGGGGGACGATGAGATGCTTAATATTGCAAGAAATCTCGCGAACAAGTCGGAGGAAAAGATAGATCCTGCTGATTATATTGATATGGTTAAAGAGGAACTTATAAAGAGCGGGAAGCTCGGAATTGACAATTATATCGATGAGCAGAAAAGGTTGGATGAAATGAAGGCAGACGAGAAACTTACATTTGAGAATGATACTGTCAATAAGAATGAAAGTGACAAGCCTAAAGAATCGCAGAAAATGGCTGCAAATTACAAGGGACCGACAAGGATCTATTATTATCTGGCAGACCGTAACCACACGTATCTGCCAATTCCTATATATAAATGTCAGGGATCAGGCAAGGTTGTCCTGTCTATTGATGTTAACCAGAAAGGAGTTGTTGAAAAAGCGTTGGTAATTGCAGATGAAAGCACCACTTCCGACCCTTGTCTTGTTGAAACAGCAGTAGCCACAGCTCTGATTTCGAGATTCAACTCCGATCTCAATTCCCCAAAAATACAAACAGGGACACTTTCATATCAGTTTGTAGCCCAGTAAGTGTGCTTTAACATGGCGCTCTGCCATTGTAGCGAAGGATTGCTTCGTTACTTTGCGCAATGACCGTAGTGAAGTGAAACGTTTGGCGATTGTTCAGTTTTGAACCATTTACCTCTTGTTACGAGTTACGGGCCATAAGCTATAAGCTACAGTATTAACTATTTTTTCTTCTTGAGAAGGAAAAATCCCGCAGCTCCTGCAACAACAACAGCTCCTGCTATTATGGCTATAGTTGCGGAACTTCCTTTAGCTTCGCTTTTCTCATCCTCAACAGCATAATAGAATGTTGGTTTTGCATCAGTATCCATATTGACTGTATCTTTCTTTGGTCTGGGCTGCTCCTGTGCAATTGCCATATTCATACCACCAAGAAGAAGGAGCGATGTCATCGAAAACACTAAAACTGATTTTTTCATTTTTAAACTTTTTATAAATTATTGAATAGTATTTGCCAGTTCATCATATTTTTCTGCAACGTCGGGGTTTGATTTCCTGTAAGTATCAGCCAGTGCAACTATTGCAGGCTTATACCGCGGACTCATTGTCAGACACGTTCTGAGTAAAGCCCGGGCCCTCATTATATCACTGTCAATCAATAATTCCGACAGTCCGACATATGCATCAAAGTACTTCCTGTCAGCTTCAATAAGTCTTTGGTAATACCTGATAGCCTCATCCGTTTTATTTTGCGACCCGGCTATGTTTCCAAGGTACATCAGTATCGGCTCAAAATCAGGATTTATCTCTAATCCCTTATTTAAAACCGAGTCTGCCTTCTGATACTGCCCATCGTTATATAAAGCTGCTGCAAAATTATAATAAATCATTTCATCACCATCATCAACCAGCAATACCTTCTCAAAGTATTTTATTGCATCCTTGCTCCTGCCTTCATTTAAAGCAATATAACCGTAAAAATCATCTTTCGATTTTCGTTCAATAACTGCACAAACCGGAATCCGGTCAGCATATATAATATGTATAGCATTTGTGGGAGGCCAGTAATTATTCTTTAATTGGTAAGGTGAGATATACCTGTTTGCTACAATGGCATAATCCCAGTCGGACTGGCTTCTTTCTTCATACCTGAAATATGATGTTTCAATATCAGGATGAGCGCGAAACAGCCATTTTACAGAATAAGTTGCCTTAACTTTTACAGAGCCGGTAATATTCTTCTCTTTGAGATAATCAATCAGCCATTTTGATGCTTCAGTCTGACCGACATAATAATAATCCGTTTCATAATTAGCATAAGCCCCTCGTAATCCTCCAACCAGCTGATTATAATACAAATAATAGTATGGATGATTTACGATCATGAACTTAAGAGGATGAACCGATAGTACAGCCAGCAGTGCAACCACACCCCATTTTGAATACTTGTTTTTAACACAATCAAAAAAGTAATGAAATCCTATCGCGGCTAATAAAACTATTGCAGGATAGATAAAAAGAAACTGCCTCCAGGAACTGTACAGATTTGATTTATCATAAACCACAAAAACAAGGGGAAACAAAACTGTAAAAATTACAAATCCATATAGGACAGTCTTTCCATGATTGAATATAAGCTTTGACAAAAAACTGAATAAAATCAAACCTGTCAATACAATAAGAGGAATGGTGATTGACATGGATTTAGGAAGGTAGTACCATGGCATATAATCCGACCATTCAACTTTTCCTTCAAATATCTGACGGAAGGTATCCGGAAAATGAGCCATAACATGATAAGATTCGAGAACATTCTTAACGGGACTCTGAAGTGCATAAGGCCATAATAAAATGCTTAATAACCAGGATACTATGGAAATCCCGGTTATCCATAAAAGCTTAGTTCTGATTTCAATAAAATCAATTATATTACCTCTCAGATATTTAACCAGGTAGAAGATAAAAAAGAAAAAGAAGAGATAACAGATCAATAGTAACCCTCCTGCCCTGATGCTGATAGAAAATGCGATACCGGCAGTTAGTAAAATTATATACCGGGTTGAAATTTTCCTTCCTGAAAACAGGAACTTAAGAGTGAAAAAAATACTTGAAATATAACCAAGCGCGAATGGAATATCCTTCAGGTTATTCTGAGTGTGACCAATAAAAGTAGGTGAAACAGCAAACAGGATCAGGACAAGAATACCGGCTCTGTAACCGGCGAGCCAAACAGCAAAAAGAGCTGTTAATAAAATAACAAGCCACCCTGCGACAGAACTCATAAGGTGACGAAATCCGTATATATCATCAATATTAAACCAATTGATTAATATCGTGACCAGATTATCGTATGACTGGCCATAATATTTCAGATTAGTAATGGGGGTATTCAGTGCAGACTGATCATTACCATGAGTTGCAAAATAGTTATAAACTGAGACAGAATGATTGTAATGCAGAACTTCATCGCAAGTGATACCGGCATCCCTGCTTGTGAGCAGCATCAGAAAAAGAAGAATTGCGGAAGAAAAATAAAAGATATATTTTAGCCTTGCCACTTTCATCATTTTTCCAGACCGCCGTCATAAAACTTCCTCACAAAATAGACCGGACGGTTTTGTGATTCCTTATAGCTTCTGTAAACATATTCGCCCAGGATACCCAAAAAAACCAACTGAATGGATCCGAGAAAATAAATACTGAGAAGAGTGGATGACCACCCGATAACCGCGAAGCCATAAGCTTTTGCTATCAGAACATAAATTCCTGCGCTCATAAAAACAAGAGTGCCTATTATCCCAAGCATCAGACAGAAGCGAATTGGAAATCTCGAGAAGGAAAAAATGGCATCTGCAGCCAGGACAAACAACTTGCGAATGCTCATCTTAGAGACACCTTTGAAGCGGTCTTCTCTGACGAATTCGACATATCCCTGTTTGAAACCGATAAATGTTCTCAGCCCCGGCAGATACCTGACTTTTTCTTTCATTGAAAGAATTGCGTCAACGGCTTTCCGCTTCATCATCGAGTAATTTCCTGAATTCTCCATGTTTTTTATTTCGCCAATATGCTTAAAAAGAAGATTAAACAAAATTGCATACAGGTTGCGGCCCTTATTACCTTTTCTCCCGATCTTTTTACCACTGATAATATCAAAATCTTCTTCTTTTATCTTCCTGTACATCTCGGAAAGCAGCTCCGGAGGATCCTGAAGATCACCGTCCATCATTGCAACAAAATCTCCCTTAGCATATTCCAATCCGGCTGTATATGCAGCCTGGTGACCAAAATTCTTCGATAATGACAGAATTTTTATCTTCCTGTTTTGTTGCTGCCATTGCAGAATCTTATTAAGACTCGTGTCAGTGCTCCCATCGTCAACGAAAATCACCTCATAATCAGGGATGAATGATTCAAGAGCTGAAATAGTCCTTTTCACCAGCTCATCAATCAGTTTCTCTTCATTAAATATAGGAATTACCAATGAAAGCATAACAGGATTTATAATTCCAAAATTATTTTACTGGTTGAAGTCGTGCAAGTGCAAATTCGGCTTCGTCCTTTAACTCAGTATTTGATACAAGATTTTTAATAGCAGGAACAGAATAATCAGAACCCATCCAGCTTAATTCGCGGAGTAAAAGTTTCTTTGCTTCAACTGTAGCCTCATTGCTGGTAAGAACTTTTACCATCATCTTCTCAAGATTCAATAACCCCTGTTCATCACCTGCAAGATTACGGATATGGCTCTGCACATAACTGAAATATTTGGTGCTTTTTGCTATATCATAACTCCCAACATTTGCCATGGCCTCATCAAGTTTCATTTCCTTGAAGTCGGGACGTAGAACAACCCCTGCAGCACTTGGGAAATCCCATGGTATGGGTTGAGTTACATCGCCGGTAACAGCCCATTCTGCACCTCGCTGCAATGTTACAATAAATCCTACGCACTGCATTGCAGGGCCACCGCCTTCATCAGCATGCCCCATGGCAGTATGGAATATCCTGCCTTTCTCATAACTGATAACCATAAGCATAGGCTCGTCTCTCCTTGTACCTCCGCCTTTAGCAGAATCAGCAAAAGCCGTTGCCAGTATCTGCATGTTTTTAGCAGGTCCCCGAAGCTGACTGTATAACTCATCATTCCCATGCAACCATCTTACAGGCAAACCTTTGGTTATAGGATGGTCAGTAATTCTTGCTCTGACAAGAAATTCCCTTCTTTTACCATGAGAACCACCTTTGCCAGCCGCTGTGTCTATAACCAGCTGATTATTTTTGTAATAAACATAAGGTCCGTCTTTTTCTGTGCGGTTTCCCCATCCGCCAAGTCCTATCATTTCGTTATATTCTTTCCATGCCGGAAAAGAATTATCGGCAGCATGGTAAACCACAACTCCACCGCCGTTTTTAACATATTCAAGGAATGCAGCGTTTGTTTTTTCTGACCATGAGTCGCCGTTATAATCCAGAACAATCAATTTATATTTTGAAAAATCAGGATTGAAAGTATTCATATCTCCGCCTTTTTCAGGAGTGATCAGGATATCCGCTGTAAACATTCCTGTTTCGTCAAGTATCTGTTTCAAAACCGGTGAACTTGCTTTCCAGTTATGATTATTCTGACCTGTGATTATCAATGTTTTGTAAACTGCCTCATTTTTACAGGCAGATACAAAGGTTAATAAACCTGCTACAAATAATAATAGTAAATATTGTTTTTTCATTTTTCTTACTGATTAAACTGTTGGTAATGTCCATGGTTGACGGTAAGGACGGCTCAGCATGCGGCCGGCCCTTGGATTGCCGATTATCTCTTCCTTATCCGGATCCCATTTAATTGTCTGGCCGGTTGTCATGGCAATTTCACCCAATAAGGCAACAGATATTGCCCTGTAAGCTACTTCTATGGGAGCAATTGTTGGCTTTCCAGAGCGGACACAATCGATGAAGTTCTGCCAATGGTTCTCGCTTTTATATAACTTAATCTCATTCTCACCGATAACTTCATCGAGAATTTTAGGATCAGAAGCGGAAATTTTGTTTCCCCTGTCAACATGAACCCAGCCCAGGTCGCCATGCCATGTAGTTCCCATGCCAAGAGGAAGTCGTGATGCATTTGCTACCCGCATTTCAATGCCGTTAGCATATTTGCATAGGAAATCATATTCAACGGGTACATTATAAATTCCTTCAACAGGGTAAACACCTGCTCCTGAAATTTCAACCGGACCAGTATGTTCAAGTCCTGCACCCCAGTTTGCGATATCAACATGGTGCCCTGCCCAATCGGTTAACTGCCCCCCTGAATAATCAAGTATCCAGCGCCAATCCCAATGCGAAACACCGCGATAAGGTACTTTTAAAGCTGGTCCAAGCCACATCTCCCAGTTCAGTTCAGCAGGAACTTCCTGAATTGGCGGAGTACCTATGCATTTATTTCCGTCAGGTAGTCCTACTTCAATATATTTTATCTTTCCAACTCTGCCATTAATAGCAAGTTCGGCTCCATGGTGAAAATTGGGTAGAGAGCGTTGCCAGCTGCCAGTCTGCCAAATAATGTTGTTCTTTTTAACTGTGTTGACAATAGTCTGACCATCTTTTATTGTCCGGCAAATAGGCTTCTCACCATATACATTAAATTTCTTGTTTGCGACTTCCGAATAAATGATCCCGTGCCAGTGATCGGGTAATGCTAAAGAAACAGCATCCGGTTTTTCCTTTTCGAGGAATTCGCGGTAATCACCATAAGTCCGGCAATCACTGTTCTTATTTGCCTGGTTAACTGTCTCTTTGGCTTTTGCCAGATGAAGGGCGTCCACATCGCATACTGCAACAAATTGCACGGCATCTTTGAGTCTTAAAAAGTCTCTCATATTGCTCATTCCCTGCGATCCGGTACCGATAGCGCCCATTACAATACGATCGCTGGGAGCAATCCTCCCTCCCATTCCAAACGCTGACGAAGGAATGATTTGCGGAAGCACGATAGCCCCTGCTACAACTGCCGCCGATCGTTTAACAAATTCTCTTCTTGATGATTTGTTTGCCATTTTGATTTTATTTTAGTTATGCTATAATATAATAACTTATATATTAAACCTTTACTGATGTTCCGGGGATAGGTGTTTCGAAAACCATATCAACAGGGCCTAACTCAATTTTAGCCGGTCCAAGGTCCATATCAGATTTTAAAATCTCATCCCATGATATTGACAGGCCGGTATAGGCCGCGGTCCTTCCCATAATGGCTGTAAGTGTCGAAAGGGCTGTTTGTTCTGCTTCATTAACATAATTGCCAGTACGGATAGCATGAACAAGGTGCATGTGCTCCTGGACATAAGGAGGAATCTTTAAAGCGTTCATAGGATTTCCGTTTTCATCTTTAGGATATTCAAACTGCCATTTTACATTTCCCTTCAAATCCCAGATTGTGTTGGCACAATTGGTATAACCTTCAGACCCCACAATAACTTCTCCCGTTCCGTTAGCGCAGCTATCTATCTGACGGCACATACTATGCGAGCTGACGCCATTCCCATAATCGAAGTCGATGCTAAAAAAGTCATACTGATCACCGGTAACTCTGCGATGACGGCCGCCATAGCCGATTGCCTTTTCGGGATGCTTACCCATGAACCAGTTGATAACATCTATATTATGTACGTGTGTGTCAAGGATATGATCACCGCTTAACCAGCAGAAATTATTCCAGTTACGGATCATGTATTCCATATCGTTCCATCCCTTTTCCCGCTCACGGAACCATACATGATCCTGGTTCCAGAATGCTTTGGCAGAGGTTATTGTGCCAATTGCACCGTTCACTACCTGTTTATATGTCTCTATATAATCTTCCTGATGACGTCTCTGAGTTCCTGTGACAACACATAATCCGATAGCTTCGGCTTTTTTCCCGGAAGTTATAACTGAACGTATTCCAACAGGATCTACTGCTACCGGTTTTTCCAGGAAGGTATGTTTGTTATTCGAAACAGCCTCAAGAAAATGCTCAGGGCGGAACTGAGGTGGAGTTGCAAGTATAACAACATCAACATCAGGAAGAGCCATCAGCTTTTTATAAGCATCAAACCCGACAAAGCAGTTTTCGGCAGGTATTGGAAGATTGAACGAAGCAAATCTTTCGCGGCAGGCATCAACCTTATCCTGGAAAACATCGGCAAGGGCTATAACCTCCAGGTCGGGCCCTGCACTTATAAAATTAATGGCTGCTCCGGTACCTCTTGCTCCGGCGCCAACAAGGCCGGCCCTGAGTTTCTTACCTTTTGGGGCACCATTTAAAATAGGAGGAAGACCAAGCGCTTCAATATCCGGTTTCCTCTTGCATGCTGCTATCAATGCCCCTGCACCGGCTAATCCCATACCTGCAAGCGCTGTTTTTCCAATGAATTTTCTTCTGTCGATATTCATATATTCTGTTCCTTCGTTTGTCGATTGTCGTTTTTCGTTCGCCTTTTGTCTTATTTAATTGTGCTGTCTGCTTCGCATACTACCCTGAATCCTACATCGATACAATCGGAATACCACCATATACTTTTCGGCATTTGGGGATCGGTCACCAGCCATGCTTTTGTTTTTGTGAAATCGCGGGCCGCACTCCTTACATCTTTTGCATCGCTTTTGAACGACCCGCCGCGAATTACATGCTCTTGTCCGGTTACAGGTCCTTCAGGATTGACCATTTCTGATGAATCGGCTTTATAAGCATCGGGAGAATAATAATCAAAACAAAACTCTGACACATTTCCCGACATATTCTTCAATCCAAATGGATTCTCTTTTACTGACACAGGCTCCAAAGTCCTGGAAGAACTATTCAAATTATAAACTACCAATGAAGCGATATTTGAAGTATCCGGTCCAAATATCTTCTTTAACAAACCAGATGATGTGAACTCTTTTGGATTTCCCTCAAAGAAATAAGGAGTTTCAGTTCCACCCCTGCATGCATATTCCCATTCAGCCTCAGTAGGTAGCCGGAATTTTTTACCTGTAACCTTCGACAACCACAGGCAATAAACATTTGCTGCATGCCACGACATAGTTATTGCTGGCCTGGCGCCTTTGCCCCAGCCCTGGTCGGGAGCGCCCCATGGAGGAGTTGCTCCACTGATAGCATCCACATTCTTTTTGCTGACCACCTGGCCTTCTGTTCTTCCCTGCGAACCAGTTGCCCTGAAGAAGGCTAAGTATTCATCCCATGTAACCTCAGTTTTGGCCATCCAGAATTTCGATACGGTCACTTTCCGGACAGGACCCTCATCGGGTTTGCGTAATGGCTCACCATCAGGACTTCCCATGTTAAATGTTCCTTCCGGGATTGCCACCATTTCAAATGACACATTTGAGCCCGGTATCATTTCATTGAAGTTTTCAAATTTTTCAACTTTGGCAGATTCAGTGAAAATAGCCTTATTTGCTGTAATCGTAACACCAAAACTTGTGTCATGAGCATGTATGGCATTCCTGTCGTAATGCCCGACATTAAGGTGACAGTTGATGCAATTTAACGGTTCCCTGGATGTCGTATAGAAAAGGTGGGCATTGCCGCCATTGACGGATAATTTAACCGGGAAAAGGTTCTGATGGCATTCGAGACATGATTTTTCATAAACGAATCCTTTTGCGTTTTCAAGTAATTTTTTCTCCTGCCAGTTTAACTTTGCACTGTCTTTTAAGAAATACCCATAGACATCCTTGATCCCATGTTTTGCTTTTGCAAGAAGGTATCCATGACCTTCGGGAGGCAGATGACAATCAGCACAATGGGTAATGCTTCCTGAGTGATTATTATAATGCGTTGACAATTTCCAGCTCTGATCTGCCTGTGGGTGAATATGGCACGATACACAATATTTATCGGAAGAAGTGTAAGATACAACTGATTTCCCCGATTTCAAAAAGAGGAGACCTAAAATGAAGCCCACAATAATAAACCAGACTTTTGTCCTGACCCTTATAGAAGCCCGGCTACGGAAATTCCTTAAATTCATTTTCTCCGGAAAAGTTCAATTAAAACTTTCTAAAGTTAATTGTTTACCGGATTTGGTGACAAAAATTATTGTCTTTTTTAATTAAATTTAACAATCAGAACCTTTTTACATAACCATGACAATATGGAACCTTACCGTTGTTGAAATAATAATCCTGGTGACAGGCTTCTGCCGGATAGAATTCTGAGGCTTTGGTCACAGTAGTTTCAATTTTATAACCTTTAGTTTTCAGAATGTTCAGATCTTTTTCGGCAATATCCTTCTGATCATCATTCATATAGAATATTTCTGACCTGTACTGGTCGCCAATGTCCGGTCCCTGTCTGCCAACCTGGGTTGGATCGTGTATCTCAAGGAACAATTTAAGAAGCTTTTCATAAGATATTTTATCAGGGTCATAGACTATCTTAACCGCCTCAGCATGGCCCGTGTTTCCTGTACAGACCTCTTTATAAGTCGGATTTTTTACCTGCCCTCCTGTATAACCCGAAGTTACAGAGATTACGCCCGGGGCTTTCTGAAGAAAATATTCAACACCCCAGAAACATCCGCCGGCAAAAATCGCTGTGCCATATCTCCCTGCTTCGAGTTGAGCAGGTACAAAATCGAGTGAAACGGAATTTACACAATGCCGGATGTTCTTTTCAGTGAGTCTCTCCCCTGTGAAAACATGACCAAGATGAGCGCCACAGTTGGCACATTCGATTTCGGTTCTCAATCCATCTGCATCCGGAAACCTGTTAACAGCTCCTTTTATTTCATTATCAAAACTCGGCCATCCGCAATCTGATTCAAATTTGTCGGATGAATAATAAAGCGCCGCTCCGCACTTTTTACAGACATAAGTACCTTTTTCCTTAAAATTTGTAAATTTTCCTGTAAATGGAGATTCGGTACCTTTATTATTAATGACATACGATTCCACTTTTGTGAGATCGTAGTATTGTAATTTTTCCTGTGAATAAGATTCTTCGCTCATACTGCCAAAGTAAATAAATAATATTAATATAGCATATCTAATATTCATAACACGCTTTTTATGTTAATATTTATTACAAATTTGAAACCAAAAAGTTTCTTTACCAGAACTTTTTAACATATTTATTTGTTCCTAATATCAGATTATGCATAGATTAATAATTTGCATCTGTTCAGTATCAAATATAAAGAAGCAGGAAGTCAGAAGTCGTGAGCTAATAGTAGAAAGACTTCGGTCTTCTGGCTTATTAGTTAAAATTTTTGCAATTAAACGAAATATTTGTTTAAATTTTATTTTAACACAAAGATTGTTTTTTCAATGAAAAGTTTATTTTTGTAAATAATTAATATAGTATCTGGTATGAAAAAATTTGCTGTTTTACTTATTGTTGCTTTTATTACGGCATTAGTTGCAAGTTCCTGTAGCCAAAAGGAATGTCCGGCTTATTCCAAGGCCAATACGGAGCAGACAGGTCAGAATGTCTGATTCCCGGGTTGCTCTTTTAATTTCTCCAATTTTATAAGTTAGCAATAAAAAATGAAGAAGCTGCTTATAATAGCGGTATTGTTTGCATTTAGTACAGTTTCGCTATATGCCCAGGGTGAATTAGATGAGCAGCAGAAGGTATTTTTCCGTAATGAAATATCTTTTGCAATTCTTCTTAACACTGACGGTATTGGAGTCAGCTACCGTGGTGCCAAAAGAATTGATTATCTCAATAAGCGTCTCATCGAGATTGAAGCAGGAACTCTGAAACATCCTAAAGAATATAAACTGTCCAATCCTTATAGTCAGAGTGGTTCTTTTGTGTTTGGCAAACTCAATTCCACCTTTTATCTGAGGGGAGGAATTGGTCATCAGCATGAACTTTTCAAAAAAGCCGATCTTGGTGGAATAGCCATCAGGTATTTTTATTCAGCCGGTCCGGTAATAGCATTATACAAACCCTACTTCTATAAGGTGCTATATCCTATTTCAGCTAATGAATTTGAAATTAAAGAGGAAAGATTTGATGTCTCAATTGCTCTGCCTCAGGATATTTACGGCAGAGCTTCATTTACAAAAGGACTTGACGAAATTAAAGTACTTCCCGGGTTATTTGCAAAAGGAGGTTTTAATTTCGAGTATAGTAAAGAGGATAAGATAATTCATGCCATAGAGATCGGAGCCCAGATTAACGCTTTTCCTAAGAAGGTGCCAATTATGGCCGGTTCCGATAACAAAACTATATTTTTTTCATTATTTATCAGTTACAGGTTTGGAATGATAATTGACCCACTTGATCCGGAATCAAATAAGCTTTCAAATATTTTCAGGAGAAAAAAGAATAATTGATCCTTTTTACATCTTGCCTTTTAGCTGGAAAATATTAATTTTGTGAATCCAATTTATTAACCAATTTAAAGATATAGGTATGTCAAAGATTAAAGTTGCTATTAACGGTTTTGGCAGAATAGGCCGGAACGTTTTTAAAATTGCTCTGGAAAATCCAGGTATTGAGATTATCGGAATCAACGATCTGACTGATACAAAAACACTTGCCCACCTCCTTAAGTACGATTCAACCCAGGGAAGATTTGCCGGTGTCACTCATGATAGTGAGAATATTATTGTCAATGGAGTAAAGGTAAAAGTAACAGCGGAGAGAAATCCTGCTAATATCCCATGGAAAGAAAAACCTGATGTCGTAATTGAATCAACTGGAATTTTCACCTCAAAGGAGAGCCCCAAAGGTGGTTATGGCGATCATCTTAAAAATGGTGCGAAGAAGGTAATTCTTACCGTACCTGCAAAAGATGCTATTGATGCTATGATTGTAATTGGAGTAAATGATAAAGACCTCAAACCGGAGCATCAATGTGTTTCAAATGCATCTTGTACAACCAATTGCCTGGCTCCTGTTGCCAAGGTTTTGAATGACAATTTCGGCATAGAAATTGGTTTTATGACAACTATCCACTCCTACACTAACGATCAGAGAATTCTCGATTTTCCTCACTCTGACCTCAGACGTGCCAGATCAGCCGCTTTATCTCAGATTCCAACAACAACAGGTGCAGCAAAAGCCGTTGGAAAAGTAATTCCTGAACTTAAAGGAAAACTTGATGGGATATCAGTCAGGGTTCCAACGCCAACAGGTTCGCTTGTTGACCTGGTAGCTGTTCTTAAGAAAGAAGCAACAAAAGAAGAGATCAACGCCGCGATGAAAAAAGCGGCAGAAGGTCCAATGAAAGGAATTCTTGAATATACTGAAGATCCTATTGTTTCTGTTGATGTAATTCATACCACCGCATCATCTATCTTTGATTCACTAAGCACAATGGCGAACGGAAAAATGATTAAAGTATTAGCGTGGTACGATAACGAGTGGGGTTACTCATGCAGGGTTGTTGACCTGATCACAATGTTGAAGTAATAAGCATATATAACTAAAAAGTAGTGACAGGTCGTGACCTGTCGCTACTTTTTAAACGATCATCTCCATCTCTAACAGAATACCTGCTGTATCGCGATAGTGTTCACCAAGTTCGAGCATTGCTTCATCGTCTTCCTCATAAAGCCATTTCATTTTTACAAGCTTTCCTGAATGCTTGTAACTTGTCAGTCTTTTTAGTATCTCGTACAGATACTTTGAGGAGCCGCTGTTAATATATTCAAGTTGAATAATTACATCCAGCCCGCTATTCTTTGCAAAATGGAGTGTAATCCATTCTTCAAGACGCCTGAAGATCAGCTCAGGATTTTCAGGAATTGACCGTCCGACCAGTTCAAGTTTATTTGCATCGGGGTAATAGACCATACCCGGACAATTTTTTAACTCTTCCTGAATTACATATTTTTCCATATTCTGATAATTTATTCGTATCTTAAAGCTTCAATAGGATCAATATTAGCAGCTTTTACAGCCGGTGCATAACCTGAAACAACACCTACAATAAAACAGACAACTATGCCGGTCATTACCCATACCCAGGGAATTACAAAACTTGACCTCAGCATTGAAGATACAGCATTTCCGATAAGTATTCCAAGAATAATTCCAAAAACACCCCCAAGCTGGCCTATCAGTATCGATTCAAAAAGGAATTGGTACTTAATAGTCTGCGTTTTTGCCCCTATAGCTTTTCTTATACCTATTTCGCGTGTCCGTTCTGTTACTGAGACAAGCATAATATTCATAAGTCCGACTGCAGCACCAAATAAGGTAACGATGCCAATAATTGTAGCGGCAAGTGTAACATACCTGAGGTTCTTGAGAAGCATGTTAACAATGTTGTCGCTCTTTGAAATATTAAAATCCGATTCATCCCTTGGATTAAGATTCCGTACAATCCTGAAAAGAGCTTCCGCCTCACCTGTCATCATATCGAGATTCACTGGGTTTATAGGCATAATAGTAAGGCTGAATGACATATTTGGGCGTGAAAAGTACTGCCGGGCAGTAGTGACAGGCATAAAGCACACATTATCACCGTTAATGGCACTGGCGCCCTTGCTCTTAAGAACCCCGGCAACCTGAAGTTTTAATCCTGCCACAGTAATCACTTTCCCCAGAGGGTCAACACCCGAAGGGAAAAGATCCTTCACTATATCTGCACCAATAAGTACAAGATGCCGGTTCAATTGAACCTCATCAGCAATGAAATTTCTTCCTGATTCAATCTCATAACCAGAAACAGTAAGATGGTTTTCATCAACACCCATAAGGCTGACATTCGGATTTGTCTCCTCTGAACCATACTTCACAGTTGATAATCTTGAAGCACTGAAGGAAATGGAAACCCATGCGGCCTCAGTAAAACGACTTTTAAACTCTTCAGCTTCCCTGTAAGAGATACGCGAAAAGTTTTTTGCCCTGTATTTACTATTACCAATCTGAATATTCATACCACGGGAAGTAATGGTGAATGAATTGGCACCCATCATCGTAAACTGATTTGTCAGCGATGATTTTATTGCATCAATAGCTGTGAGGATACCAACAAGCGCCATAATACCAATCGCTATAATACATATAGTAAGGACAGCCCGGAGCCTGTTGGATTTAATTGCCCTGAATGATATTCTTAAATTCTCCCTGAAAATGCCGATTTTCATTACTTCACTCCATTTAGAGGTACCTCTACATGCTTTTCATAAATAAAAAATTAAAAGTACAACTTTTTTCCCTTTTACCGAAAACTGAAATGGGAATAAATAATTATGAGTATCTGGAATCATTTACGTTAAGCTAAATATCAAATGAAATACTTTTATAAAGCGCTCATCTACCCGGATTCCCGGGTATGTGGTAATAAAAACATATAAACATCGCTGGAATTATTTTTGAAAACCTATACTCATTTTTAAATTTTACTAAAAATAACACTACTAAACAGATAATATATGAAATTAGAAGGAGATTACCTTCGGTGAGCTCGCAAGGCTCGGTTCTTCGCTTCACTTCGTTTCGCTACTAATGACAACATTTTATAATTCATAGATTATTAGATATATGTGGCTTCATAAAATCTTTATTCTGTGGTTGTATGAGTCTCTCTTATAATGGTGCTTTTTAGAAGGACATCAATTGAAGAGGGAGATCCCTCACTGGCGCTCGGGATGACATAGCATTTGAGAGGTTAAATAGGGAGAATTGGCGATTTGCCTGGGCAAACCGCCAATTCTCCCTCCCCTGACCAAGAAAGAGCTGTCATTCTGAGCTGAAACCCAGAGCGAAGCGAAGGGGTAGCGAAGAATCTCTATATCACGGAGCAGCACTTATCAATAATGTCCGTTTCAATTTGTGAAGATTCATCATTCTATTCGCTTAATTACAAATGACAACAATTTAGTAGTAACACATGATATAGAACTCATTTAGTTGTTATAAGTATTTGTGTGCAAATTTGTATGGGGACTCAGAATGACAGACACATGTTTTTTGAGGAGGGAAGAACCGAGCCCCGCATGCGGGGCGAGCTCACCGAAGGTAATCTCATACTTTTAATCGGTCACTAATGTAAAAATAATTAGGTTTTTAGTTGCATAACTAATTATTTCGTTTTATATTTATAAGATTGATTGTGAAAAATATGAAACATCTCTTCGCAGAATCTTCTTCCAAAACACCGGTTTATTACTTCCGATTACCAACTCATCGGATTTTAATATCATTATGTAGCTTTAATATATTCATTTGAGACATAAATTAATAATATGTTCTGAAATGAAACCAAAATTCTTCTTAACTTCTATATTCACTTTTCTATTATTAAATATTACTGTTGCTCAATCTCAGTGGTATTCTTTCCGTTCTCTGATATCTGCTGACAAGAATGACACCATTGAAATCTTTCAAAATTATGGTGGATCACTCCCTCGTGTTCCAAATAGTTTCTGGATGAGAATTGAAAGCAATACGGACACAATAAAAGAAATTCAGGTTGAAGAAGGGACATCAGAAAAATTAAAAGATGGTACTTTTTTAGTTAAATTGACAGATGTGCACATTGATCGGTATTTTACATTTATCGGAAACAAAAAATACAAATATCATGATACTAAAGTTTCATTTTCTTTCCCAAATTATTTCTGTTTGAAAAATTTTATTTCAGAAATGCATAGAGATTCCCCAGGGAACGGGAACTTTCTCCGATATACAATTGATGATATCATTCGAAATGGTAAAATTATAGTCTTCCCAAAAGGTAAAATGGACTCTGTTTTCAGGATAACTGAATTTCAATTATCCTTTCGAAGTGGCGATAAAATTGTTAATTTTTTAAGCCCTGTTTTCAAAAACGATTCCATCCCTTCAAGTTACGCAGAATCCTTAAGAAAGTATTTTACCGGGCCCTCAGAAATTGGCAGGTTGTATTTTAGCATACAAAACTATAAAATTATCGGGCTCGATTCAGTGATATATAAAATTCCTAACAATTCTCAGAGTGCAATAATTTATAAGGACAGTTCCTATTTACTTATTGATAAATATTATTACTTGAATGGTGAGGTAACCAGATCTGATCTCAGAATTAAGTTAGTGGGCAATCCAACGTCCGAAGATAGGCAAACTGTTGAAAAGATAGTGAATGAGTTTAATTCATTGCAAGTTAATATAAAAGCAAAAATTGTACGTTTCTTACCTTCTGTCGTGATTCATTTCGATTCAATAGGTACGTCATTAGGTAGAGGGTCATTAACATCCAGGCAAATGCAATCATATAAAGTGAATCCCTTTTTCCCAAGTTTATCTTACTCTGAATTATTTTTGGATAATGACCTTAAAGATCAACATGACCGGGATCTGATGCTTTGGGAACTAATTACAAGGAAGTCAATTGCGACCTTTGGTATTTTTCCAACAAATAATAATAATTCGATCATTATAGGATTGAGTAAAATCCCGGGCTTGACCGACGAAGATAAATTGGCACTTAAAGAAATTCTGTCAAAAAACTATATTAAAACGGCAAAATTGTTTGGAAGGACTACATCCACAGTTAAAATCCAAGTTTTCCTTTTAGTATTTATATCTATAATTCTATTCTTTATATTATATGAGATACATTCCTATTTCAATTTTGGGAGGTTTGTTAAAAATGCATTTTTATTAAATTCAATTTACAGCATCTTAATTGCTCAGTTGTTAATTATTACCAGCTTTCTTGTTCAAATACATTCTCTTAATGACCTATGTCAATCTGAAATCTACTTTTGCGGATTTGCTTTGGCAACAGGATGGTTTTTTATTGTCTCAGACCGGCTTTTAAAAAAATACATAAGTGCAAACTGGCTAAAGTTGTTATTTAACCCTTTTCTAACTCTTATTTCACTTTACCTGTCATACCAGTTTATTTACTTATTCGTTCGGGGTGAATTTCTTCGCTTTATAACAATAGATATTAATACAGTTATAATAGGCTTATCCATAATAGCAGTCCGGTTTTATTTACAATATGAAAATGAGAAGATAACAAGTCTGTTGCAGGAAAAGGAATATGAGCTTACCAGGCAAAGGGAACTGAAAAACCGTGCCGAACTTAGTACTCTGCAAGCAAAGATTAATCCCCATTTTCTGTACAATGCCCTTAATTCAATTGCAGCTCTTGCCCCAATCGACTCCTCACGAACCGAAGAAATGGCCCTCTCATTGTCGAAACTGTTCCGGTATAATGTGAACCGCGAAGAAGATATGGTTTCCACCATCAGGCAGGAAATAGAAATGGTGCAACTCTATCTTAATATCGAGAAACAACGCTTTGCCGACAGGCTCAGTTTTGAAGTTTCGGCAGATGAAAACCTTTATGAGCGACAAGTGCCCCGGTTCCTTATTCAACCATTGGTGGAAAATGCCATCAAACATGGAATCTCACAAATAACCGGACAGGGAATAATCAAACTTAAAATATTCGAACAGGGTAAAAACTTATTCATTGAGGTACATGATAATGGTCCTGAATTTCCGCAGGGTCTTGTAACGGGTTATGGTCTGCAGAACACATACGACAAACTCACACTGGTTTATAAAAACCCGTATGAAATAAGATTTGTAAATGAACCTGAGAAGTTTATACAAATAAAGCTGTA
This sequence comes from Bacteroidia bacterium, assembly GCA_026391555.1. Lineage (GTDB taxonomy): Bacteria > Bacteroidota > Bacteroidia > Bacteroidales > VadinHA17 > LD21. Next base: position 84,531 of record JAPLEB010000093.1, read on the forward strand.
AAGTATCATGAATACACTCTGGCGCACTCTTATTATTGACGATGAAGTACTTGCAAGGGACCGGTTGAAGCGGCTCCTTGGAAACATAGACAATGTATTTCAGATTATCGGAGAAGCATCAGATGGCGACCAGGCTCAGAAAATGATTGAATCATTAAAACCCGATATCATCTTTCTCGATGTGCAGATGCCCGGGAAAAATGTTTTTACCATGCTCACCGAGATCCGGCATAAACCATTTGTGGTCTTTTGTACCGCTTTTGACCACTATGCACTCGATGCTTTTAATTCCCACTCGGTGGACTATCTTATAAAACCTGTTGAAGAGGAACGGCTCAGGCGCACTGTTGAGAAGCTGGATAAGATCACCGAAAGATCTTTTAATGGTTCGTTGCATTCAGTACTTGAGGCAATTAAAAAGATGGAACCCCGGCAAATACCAACATCCATACCACATAAAGTGGGTGATAAAACTATTCTGGTAAAACTGGAACAAGTAGTTTTTCTCCAGGCCGAGGATAAGTATGTCAATTTCTACAATGCTGAAGGAAAAAAGTTTATGTCGGACCAGAGCCTTAAAACTCTTGAAGAAAAGCTGCCGGTGAATTTTATCCGCGTTTCCAAATCAATCATCCTGAATCGAAATTTTGTAAATGAGGTTCACAGGTATTTCAGAGGTAAAGTAATTTTTGTAATGCACGACATCAACAAAACAAAGATAACCAGTGGCAGTACTTATTCCGATATCATAAAGAAAACTTTTGATTTGTAAAAAATTATGAGAATCATGAATCATAAACAGAAATTCAGTGATTGTATCTTTCATGATGGAAAAGCAGATTATATAGTCCAAACTCAAGGTAGAGATAAGCAGTTGATCAACATTTGGTTGAAGAGATACAAAGATTCATCGCTACCTCTTGGGATGACATGGCGAATTATCAGAAAAGAGGAAGAGATCAGGAGATTCCTCGCTGGCGGTAAGGAAATGGAATAACAAAATGATCAAAGAGGGTACGGTAAAGGGAAATGGAGATTCCTCGCCGGCGGTAAGGAAATGGAATAACAAAATGATCAAAGAGGGTACGGTAAAGGGAAATGGAGATTCCTCGCCGGCGGTAAGGAAATGGAATAACAAAATGA
>JAPLEB010000079.1 GCA_026391555.1 Bacteroidia bacterium
ACTTATTATCTTGTATCCCAGGTAGAAAAAAAATATTGAACCAGCTGAAAAAATGTAAGGTACGGCCGGTTTGTATAAAGAATAAAGTTTTGTCAAACCGAATACTGCAATGAACACATAAGTAAAATCGGCAATAGAAGCGCCCAGGCTTACCCAGTTACAGTAACGCAACCTTCCTTTGAGAGCGTTGGAAGTAATCAATATGCTTATAGGACCTGCAATTGGCATCGAGAAAATGAATCCTGCCAATAAACCTGCAATCGACATGGTTATGATGCTTTCTATCATGAAAACCTTTTCTTAAATAAAAGTACAATAAGTGTGCCCGGACTTATTTTGGGAATAAATCCGGTATGATTTCAGCGTTTTGAGCTTCACGTACGTTTGCACTGATTGATGTACCTGATCTTAATAATTGGCTAGATATTACATATTTTTTATTCCCCTCCAGACTTTCACAGTATAATACAATTTTCAAGGCAAATCGGAATGATTTTTCCACAATAACATTTTCTTTATCACTTCTCTTAAGACTGAATTCGTCAAATGCCAAAAAAGATATTGCTTTTTAATACAGACTTCAAAAATAAATAAATATACTGAATAACTTCAAATATAATATCCCTCAAAAAGTTCACATTGACTATGCAGTGAAATAAAACACAATTGCGGTACTACCAGACCAAAAAGACTGTATCTTTAAGGATTCAGCCATTTTCTATTGAAACCACTGAAAATAATTGAAGAAGCTCTCAAACAAATTTGTATTTTAGCTGAAAAGAATAATACAAATATTTATGGACTAATGGCAACTGCCAACAAAATAAATTACTAATTAACTTAAATAAATTATGAAAATCATTAATCTATCAGCACTGGAAATCCTCGATTCAAGAGGTAATCCTACAGTAGAAGCAAATGTTACACTTGAAGATGGAACAAAATCCTGTCGAAAATGTCAATAAGATTATAGCAAAAGAGATCGTTGGTAAGGAATTAAGCAACCAGCGGGAACTTGATTACCTTATGATTGAGCTTGATGGAACTAATAACAAAGCAAAACTAGGAGCTAATGCTATCCTTTCAGTTTCCATGGCTTATGCACGGGCAGAGGCAGAAAGCGCCGGCATACCTTTGTACCAATATTTGGGAGGTGCCAATGCACATCTCCTGCCCGTACCATGTATGAATATAATTAATGGCGGCAAGCATGCAGATAATAATGTTGATTTTCAGGAATTTATGGTAGCGCCACATTCTCCTGCAACCTTTGCTGAAGCTATCCGCATGGGTGTCGAAGTATTCCATACTCTGAAATCAGTCTTGAAAGCTAAAGGATACAGCACCGGAGTAGGTGACGAGGGTGGATTTGCTCCTAATCTAAAATCGAACGATGAAGCCGTTGAAGTAATTCTTGAGGCCATTACCAAAGCAGGTTATAAACCAGGAACCGATGTGAGCATCTGCCTCGACCCTGCTGCAAGTGAAATGTGGGAAGATGGCAAATACAAGCTGTTTAAAAGTACCGGCAAACTGATTTCCAGCGACGACATGGTAAAATTATGGGAAACCTGGGTAAAACAATACCCCATTGTACTTCTCGAAGACGGTCTTGCTGAAAACGACTGGGGCGGGTGGAAAAACCTGACAGACACATTGGGTAATAAGATCGAGATCGTTGGGGATGATCTTTTTTGCACCAACAAAGCAATCCTTGCCGAAGGTATCGCTAAAGGTGTTGCAAACTCGGTACTGATTAAACTCAACCAGATAGGTACTGTTACTGAAACACTTGAAACAATTGAACTGGCTTACAGAAATAATTACAACGCATTTGTTTCACATCGTAGCGGAGAAACTCCCGATAGCTTTATTGCCGATCTTACAGTAGCTGTAAATGCCGGACACCTGAAAACAGGAAGTGGTTGTCGTGGGGAAAGAGTTGAAAAATTCAACCAACTCATGCGTATTGAGAATGAGTTGGGCAAGTATGCAAAATTCGCAGGTAAACAGGCATTTAAGAACGCCTGATTCATTTACAATGCTTATAACTTCCCTGAAAGAACGCATAAGGATAAACAGGAACGAATTTTCAGGTGCATTTGAAGACATCGGCACTGACTTACCATTGATAAAATAATAAATAGCTAATTTTGCGAAACCCAATTAAACTTAATCTGCCAATTAAATGAAGAGATTCTCAATCTTTATTCTCCTGATTATTTTCGGAGTTTCTTTAACATCATGCTTATCATCCAGAAAGCTGGCAAACAAGGAAAACCCTGACATCAGAAATGTTATTTTTATGATTGGTGATGGAATGGGAATCCCTGATGTATATGCCGCCATGACAGTCTCAGATAAACCTCTTAATATTGAGCGGTGCAACATTATAGGATTACAGAAAACATTTTCAGCAGACAATTATATCACTGATTCCGGAGCAGCCGGAACTGCATTGGCAACAGGTACTAAAACTAAAAATGGAGCAATTGGTATGGATTCTCAGGGAAACGGTTTAAAATCCATCCTTGAAATCGCCGAAGACCATGGACTTGCTACCGGATTGGTTTCTACCTCCTCAATTACTCATGCCACACCAGCATCATTTATTGCACACCAATCCAGCAGAGGTAGCTATGACGATATTGCCATGGATTTTCTGAAAACCGATATTGATGTTTTCATAGGGGGAGGAATTGATCATTTTGCAAAAAGAAAAGATAAATTAAATCTTCTGGATAGTCTAAAATTCAGAGGATACGAGGTTGATACATCATTAACCATGGTTCTTAAATCTACCTCGCTTAAGCTTGCCGGACTAACAGCTCCTGTTCATAATCCATATCGGCTCAAAGGAAGAGGAGATATGCTTCCTGCTTCATCAGGTAAAGCTATCGAAATATTAAAAAAGAACTCAAAGGGATTTTTTCTCATGATCGAAGGGTCTCAGATTGACTGGGCAGGTCATGCCAATGCCGCTGACACATTAGTTGATGAAACTCTGGATTTTGATAAGGCGGTTGGCGTGGCACTCGATTTTGCTAAAAAAGATGGACACACTCTGGTTGTAATTACTGCTGATCATGAAACAGGAGGAGTGACTATTACCGGAGGTTCCCGAGAGACTCACAAAGTCATACTGAATTTTTCGGCAAAAGGCCATACAGCTGTTATGGTACCCGTATATGCTTATGGGCCCGGCGCTGAAAAATTTTTCGGCATTTATGACAATACTGATATCTTCCGGAAAATACTGACATCTTTTGGATTCGACAACCTAAAATAGCCTTGAAATGTTTTGCGAGGTAAAGTTTAAACAATAATAAGTTTTTGCTCCATCGATTGTACCAATAACCAAACCTGCATCCTTAAGTTCCATAAGGTGTTGGTTTACAGTAGAACGGCTAAGAGGTAATTCATCGGCAAAATCTCCTGTTTTGCGTTTCGCATGGACAGGGAACCAAGATAGAAGCTGAATATATGCTGGCATAGTCTGCCGTCAGACCTGTTTCAATCTTTTACGCAGCGTACAGAATATTTATTCGGCTTTTCTGTACCATGTATATCTGCTATATCTTCTTCCCTTGAAATATCAATGACCGACATTTCATTTATCAGAAGATAGCTGAAGTATTCTGCATTACTCTTATCATATTCTGTTGATGTCCAGTAATAGCCACTCTCGTCCATTTCAGAAAATGTGCCCTCGTAATCCTGCATTCCCCCTAACTGAATACCAAAAGAGGAAGGGTCAGATGCAATTTTCCCCCATGTTTCCTTTTGCTCAAAATGATTAGCAAGAGTCTGAAATTCCGTCCCGGATGGAAGGTGCCAACCCGTAGGACAAGCGCTCATAGCAGTCTTCCATTCATATAATACACCATAACCCGGAACATTGTTATAATCGTGATCGAAAAAATATGCTCCATCCTTTGCTTTATACTTAAGATTTTCGGCCATCCATGTAGCACCTGCTATTGTTATGGTCCGGTAAACATTCCCATCTCTCTTATCGGTGTATTTGTCACGACCGGATAAGCTAGTAAAAACCACTAAAAAAATATAAATTGATATAATCTTCTTCATTTCCGTTGTGTTTTAAACAATATATATTAAAGAAATACGATTACATGTCAAACAAATTTCGTACCACATCGAATAATCCACTGCAAAATTAAGTCATGCGTTTATATAAATTAGTTGAAAAATTAAAATGTTATTAACCAATCATCTCTATTAATCAAAAACTTTCAAGAGATAATATTACACAAGGGTAATAAATGATTTTTAATTCTCTTCAGAATAAAGGGGAAAAAAGCAGAATAGGCATCCTCCTGTTTGATTAGTAAAACATTCAGTAATTAGTTATCTTCGTGCACTTCTATAACCAGAAAAAATAAGGTTAATATGTCAGGGAAAGACCTAATAAAGCCCTATGGCGACAAGCAGAAAGCATTCGATAGGCGCTATCTTGAGATGGCTCTTATCTGGGCACAAAATTCATACTGCATCAGAAGACAGGTCGGAGCCTTGATCGTGAAAGGAAAGATGATCATTTCCGATGGCTATAACGGAACTCCTGCCGGCTTTGAAAATGTATGTGAGGATGAAAACAATGTTACGAAACCTTACGTTCTTCATGCAGAAGCCAATGCCATTACAAAGGTAGCCAAGTCGAATAACTCAAGTGAAGACTCAACGCTTTATGTTACCACATCTCCATGCATGGAGTGTTCAAAACTGATAATCCAGTCAGGTATAAAAAGAGTTGTTTATTGCAACCGTTACCATAAAACCGATGGGCTTGAACTTCTGAAACGTGCCGGAATAGAATTGGTATTTATTGACCCCGAAAAAGATATTTATGAACTACAATAATCCAAAAAGGAGTGTTTTTCTTCCTATGATGCTTGCATTATCCCTTGCCTTAGGAGTTTTCATCGGGAAATATATCAACGGAAAAGATAACTTTCCCCAACATTCAAATACCAGGTCCGGAAATAATAAGTTAATCAGTATTCTGAATATCATTGAATCGAACTATGTGGATTCCGTGAACCGTAATGATCTGGTTGAAACCGCTATCCCCGCGATTCTAAAAAAGCTTGATCCCCATTCTGTATACATTCCGGCAAAAGATCTTGCCCGTGCCAATGAACCATTGCAGGGGAACTTTGAGGGTATTGGTATTTCATTCAACTTGCTTACGGATACAATATTGGTTATGAGCACTATTCCTGGTGGTCCTTCCGAAAAACTGGGTCTGCTACCCGGAGATAAGATCTTATATGTGAATGATTCACTGGTTGCGGGTAAACACATAAGCGACGAAAAGGTAATGGGGATGCTTAAGGGCCCGAGAGGAACAGTTGTTAAAATAAAAATTCTGCGCTACGGGCACAAAGAGCTATTACCCTTCGAAATTACCCGCGACAAGATTCCAATGTATAGTGTTGATGTTGATTACATGGTTAACGTACACACAGGGTACTTAAGAATCAACACTTTTGCCATGACAACCTTTGATGAGTTCATGAAAGGGCTCAGGGAACTTAAAGGTCAGGGAATGACCAGCCTGATTCTCGACCTTCGCGGTAACTCAGGCGGCATCATGGAAGCTGCCATCCAGGTAGCAAATCAATTCCTGAAGGAAGGGCAGTTAATTGTTTATACAAAAGGGCGTGCCCAGCCACGTAATGAAGCAAGGGCCACCGGCAAAGGAGAGTTTGAAACCGGAAACCTCATTGTACTGATCGATGAATGGAGTGCTTCCGCCAGTGAGATTCTTGCAGGAGCCATCCAGGATAATGACCGGGGAACAATTATCGGGCGGCGTTCATTCGGTAAAGGGTTGGTTCAGGAACCTATTCCCTTTGCAGATGGATCGGGAATGAGACTTACAATTGCCCGTTATTATACTCCTACTGGCAGGTCAATCCAAAAACCTTATACCGATGGATTTGAAAAATATTTCGACGATCTGAACGAAAGATATAACAGAGGTGAATTTGAAGTTTCAGACAGCATCCATTTTTCTGACTCTCTCAAATTTACCACTCCCGGAGGACGGATAGTTTATGGAGGTGGCGGTATAATGCCCGATAAATTTGTACCGGCCGACACTTCCGGAGTATCACCATATTTCGTCAAAGTAGGATCTCTTATTTACAGATTTGCGCTGAAATATACTGAGAACAACAGGGAGTTATTAAAGAAATTTACCGAATCGGGGGAGATGGAAAAATTTCTTGATGAGCAGGCTATCCTCGACCAGTTTGTTCAGTATGCTGCAGCAAACGGTATTAAAAAAGATCCCGCCGGATTAAAAATATCAGGCGATATCATTAATGTACAGCTCAAAGCTTATATAGCCCGTAATATTCTGGATAATAAAGGATTCTACCCAATATGGGAGGATATTGATACTACACTTAAGTATGCAATTGACTTTCTGAAAAAGTAAGATATCCAACCTGGAATATAAACCAGCCGTGGTGGGTGCGGTTATAAAGAGTAATTATTAATATTATAACCAATTAAAAATGAACCGTTTTACATTTATTCTGATTCTCCTGTTAGGTATTCTATTCAATGGACATGCTCAGGCAGGTTATATAATACCTGAAAATGTTAAACGAATTCTATTTCTGGGGAATAGTATTACTTATTCAGGGCAATATGTATCGTATATTGAGGCATACTTAACAATCCGTTATCCCGAAAAACGCTTCGATTTTATTAATGTTGGGTTGCCTAGCGAAACCGTATCGGGGCTTTCCGAGCCCAATCATGCAAAAGGTAAATTTCCTCGTCCCGACTTGCGTGAACGATTGGAACGGGTTCTAACACAAATTAAACCCGATTTGGTTTTTGCATGTTATGGTATGAACGATGGAATTTATTTGCCTTTCGACGATGCACGTTTCCAAAAATACAGAGAAGGTATAAAATCGCTGCACGAACAAGTGACAAAATCCGGCTCGTTAATCGTATTACTCACTCCACCTGTATTCGACGAGCGTAAAGGAAAAGCTTATGCCAATGTACTTGACATTTATTCTGATTGGCTGATAAGTTGTAGATATACAGCAAACTGGGAAGTGATTGATATTCACTGGCCGATGAAAAAATACCTCGAAGAAAGACGACTTTCGGATTCTACATTTATGTTTGCTAAAGACGGCGTGCATCCAAATAATATTGGTCATTGGATAATGGCTAAGCAGGTACTTTTATTTCTTGGCGAGAAAAATGTAGCAAAAGCTGAAGATGCTGTAAGTGCATTGTCTCTAAGTTCAAACGGCGAAAGCATTTTGAAACTAGTTGAAGAACGTCAGGGTATAATGAAAGATGCATGGTTAACTTCTGTTGGACATAAAAGACCGGGAATGAAAACCGGATTACCTTTGAATGAAGCACAGTTGAAAGCAGATGAAATAGATAATAAAATACGACAGTTATTAAAGTGACATTGTTGTAAAGTGTTAATTAAGAATCATTTAAATTATTAACAGTAATTGATTTTTTGTAGTTCAATAATGATTTGACTAAAGATAAAAGTACTAAGATTTGAGTTTAAATATACTTTATAAAGTAATATGACTATCGGCAATCATGTTTAAAAACTAATTGATTTTCAAGCGATTTGAGAACCTACATGCATGATCCCCGATAATCACATAAAGTAATTATAAAAAGAAGGGAATTCCTCCGGATTTCTTCCAGGAAATCTACGGGAAAAAAATTAACCCAGTCTGCTTACAAAATCACTCATAACTTTAACTGAAAGACATTCTTCTTCAATAAACCCAATATGTCCGGAATTCTTAAGAATAACAACCCTTGCATTAGAAGGCAAGTTCACTTTTGACTGGATAAAATCACAGGGTATATAGTTATCCATAGAACCCAATATCCATAAGCATGGAACCCTCCCCTCTTCCATAACCGATAACCTTGATGGCCTGACCATCATCCCGTTCAATACTGCAATAATCCCATCGCCGGGTATCCGTGAGGCAATATCTTTTGACCTCTGAAGAACTTCAGAAAATTTTTCAAGATTTGAAGATGCAAACATCATGATCACATTATCGGGATACATCAGGTTCTTTTTACCCATTTTTACAATTTTAATTTCTCGCCTTCTTTTCTCAAGAGCTGCAGGTTGATCAGCGAATGGTTGCGAATGAAAAAGACAATACCCTGAAAGATAGTCCGGAAAAAGTTCGAGGAATGCCAGAGTAACATACCCGCCCAGAGAATGACCGATAAGAAAAGCTTTGTTAACACCAAGTGTATCAAGTAACTCTTTTACCGCAGTTGCCATAAACTCCATGGTATGTACCTCTCCATAAACATCCGAAAGGCCATGACCAGGAAGATCCATTGAAATGATCCTGAATTTTGATGCTAGTTTCCCTTCAAAACCATTCCAGACTCCCGAAGATTCAAGATACCCGTGCAGCAGAACGATAGCAGTACCTTTACCCGAGTCAGAATAATGAATTCTGCCACCTCTGAATAAAAAAAACATATCATTAAAACTTTTACCTCGCGAAGGTAGCCAATTATTAAAATATGCACAATTCCAAAAATTCTTCTGACATTTTGTGATATTTAGCATGTAAAATTGTAATTCTGATTTAATAAAACTAAATTTGTTAAACTTCCTTTCTTTGGCAAAAAGATTAACTTTAATCATTTCATAACCAATGAATAAGATCCTGTTTTCATCAATATCGAAAAAGTTTGTAATGGCGCTTGCAGGGCTTTTCCTTCTGATGTTCCTTCCTGTTCATCTTGTCATCAATTTTTTGCTTCTGAAAAGCGATCCTGTACCTTTTAACAAAGCCGCACATTTCATGGCAACTTTTCCGTTAGTAAAAATAATGGAGGTAGCTCTGATCGGAGTAATACTCATTCATATTACCTGGGGTATTTACCTTCAGATACAAAACTGGCTGGCCCGTCCGGTTGGTTATGTCAGTGGCAACAAATCAGAAACATCATTTTTCTCACGGTTCATGATATGGACCGGAGCTTCTGTCCTCACCTTTCTTGTCATGCATTTCTTCAATTTTTACTTCGTCAAGCTTGGATTGGTCGCGGGGAATCCGGAAGATTTTTATACTTTAGCGCATAAACTTTTTAAGATCCCTGCATACAATTATATTTATCTTGTTTGTTTTTCACTGCTTGGCTTTCACCTTTACCATGCCTTCTCTTCTGCTTTCCAGACAATTGGTCTGAATCACAGATTATGGACACCGGTAGTTAAAGTAGTTGCACTGATTTATGCAATCGCACTTCCTGCAGGTTTTGCTTTTATCTCAATCTCTTTATGGCTTTTCAGGTAGAACTGAAAAGAAAAAAATACAATCATGGGAAAACTAATTTCAAAGATACCCGATGGTCCGCTGGCACAGAAGTGGACAAAATATAAAGCATCTGTTAAACTGGTTAACCCTGCAAACAAGAAGAAGCTGGAAATAATTGTTGTTGGTACCGGGTTGTCGGGAGCCGGTGCATCTTCGGCCCTTGGGGAACTTGGGTACAGTGTAAAAACCTTCTGTTACCAGGATTCACCCCGGAGGGCACATTCTGTCGCAGCACAAGGTGGAATAAATGCAGCAAAAAACTATCAGAGCGACGGGGATAGTATTTATCGTTTGTTCTATGATATGATAAAGGGTGGCGACTTCAGGGCGCGCGAAGCAAATGTTTACAGGGCAGCAGAGGTAAGCAATGAAGTTATTGATCATTATACTGCTATAGGGGTGCCTTTTGCACGCGATTATGGCGGAACGCTCGATACACGGTCATTCGGGGGAGTCCAGGTTTCAAGAACCTTATATTCCAGGGGACAGACAGGTCAACAGTGTCTGCTGGGTGCCTATTCATCCCTTAACAGGCAGATAAAAAAAGGTAATGTTACAATGTACCCGCGCCGTGAAATGCTTGATATTGTGTTAATTGACGGAAAGGCACGTGGAATTATTGCCCGCAACCTCCTTACAGGCGAAATTGAAAGACATGCGGCACATGCAGTTGTGCTTGCCACGGGAGGTTATGGTACTATTTATTATATGTCGACACTTGCCGTTAACTCAAATGCATCAGCAGCATGGAAGGCACATAAAAAAGGAGCTTTCTTTGCCAATCCGAGTTTTGTTCAGATACATCCTACCTGTGTTCCGCAGATGAACGAGTTCCAGTCAAAGCTGACTCTCATGTCGGAGTCGCTCCGCAACGATGGACGGGTATGGGTTCCCAAATCCAAAGGCGATGCAAGAGAAGCAAATGAGATACCTGAAGACGAGAGAGATTATTTTCTTGAAAGAAGATACCCTGCTTTCGGAAACCTTGTACCGAGGGATGTTGCCTCCAGGGCCGCCAAGGAACGTTGCGATGCAGGTTTTGGTGTTGGTGAAACAGGACTAGCAGTTAATCTTGACTTCAGGGACTCCATGAAGAAACAGGGGAAGAAAGTTATTGAGAATAAATACGGCAACCTTTTTGAGATGTATAAAACTATCACAGGGATTGATCCTTACGAAGAGCCGATGCGAATCTACCCGGCAGGCCATTACACGATGGGCGGATTATGGGTTGATTATGAACTGATGACCACAATACCGGGACTTTATGCAATAGGTGAAGCCAACTTCTCTGATCATGGAGCAAACCGTCTTGGAGCAAGTTCGCTCATGCAAGCTTCAGGTGACGGCTACTTCATCCTTCCAAATACTATAAATAATTACCTGGCCGATGAGATCCGTGTTCCGAAGATATCAACTGATAATCCTGAATTCGCGGAAACTGAAAAAGCAGCAGTCGGAATACTTAATAAACTTATTTCAATAAAAGGAAAACAAACCGCATCATCATTTCATAAGCGCCTGGGTAAGATTATGTGGGACTATTGCGGAATGATAAGAAACAAAGAAGGACTTGAGAAAGCACTAGTGCTTATAAATGACCTTAAGAAAGAGTTCTGGAGGGATCTTAATATTCCTGGCACCATCAGCGAGCTTAACATGGAGCTTGAGAAAGCTGGCAGGGTAGCAGACTATTTTGAACTTGCCGGGCTTCTTGCAACTGATGCCCTTAACAGAAATGAATCGTGCGGAGCACATTTCAGAGAGGAGTTTCAGACACCTGATGGCGAAGCTCTCAGGAACGATGAAAAGTTTGCTTTTGTGGCTGCATGGGAATATGCAGGAGAAGGCAACCCTCATATCCTTCATAAGGAAGAGCTTAAGTTCGAGGAGGTGGAGATGAAGGTTAGGAGCTATAAATAAGGCTGTAAAAGCTGTAGAGGCTGTATTTTGAAGCATTAAATAAGCAACCAGCCACTGACCATTAGCCACAAATAAACAACATAACGAAATAACGAAATAACGAAATAACAACATAACAACATAACAACATAACAAGACCATGAATCTCACACTTAAGATATGGCGACAGAAGAACGCCGGAACGAAAGGTAGTTTTGCGACATACAGGATGGATGATGTCTCTCCCGAGATGTCATTTCTTGAGATGCTCGATGCCCTCAATAAAAAGCTTGTTGAAGAGGATAAGTATCCGGTGGCATTTGACCACGACTGCCGTGAAGGGATTTGCGGATCCTGTGGAATGTATATTAATGGACATCCACACGGGCCGGTGCCTGCAATAACAACCTGCCATCTATCAATGAGATACTTTAAGGAAGGAGACACAATATGGATTGAACCATGGAGAGCAAAGCCATTCCCGGTAATTAAAGATCTTATTGTCGATAGAACAGCATTTGACAAGATCCAGATTGCCGGTGGATTCATCTCGGTTAATGCGGGTGCAGCTCCTGAAGCCAACTCAATTCTTGTAGAGAAGAAAAAATCAGATGACGCCTTTGATTCGGCGATTTGTATCGGTTGCGGAGCCTGTGTAGCTGCCTGTAAAAATGCCTCTGCAATGTTGTTCGTGTCTGCTAAAATTTCCCAGTTTGCTCTTTTACCACAAGGACGAATTGAGGCAAAAGAGAGAGTCAGAGCCATGATTGAAAAGATGGATGAAGCCGGTTTTGGAAACTGCTCAAATACAGGCGCCTGCGAAGCTGAATGCCCGAAACAAATTAAGCTGACAAATATTGCAAGACTGAACAGGGAATACTTTAAAGCATACTAATTTACATTTTTTCTGTGTCGCTTTTAAACCCCCTTCCCAACCCCAGCCGAAATCGTATTTGCAATTTTGTTTAAATAATTTTCTTTTTTTTGAAACCCTTTAATAATTACTCCTTCCATGCGGAGATACTGGTAAATGGTGGACCGGCTTAAATTGAATTCAGAACAATTTACAGGAATCCTTCGCAATATATTCCGCAATGTTTATCATATCGTCAATTCACAGAATCTGGCAGATTTTGAATTCCATCAGTACCACCTCCACTTGCCTAAAAGGTTCAGGAAGGAGCTATAATTGGACAAACCAAGTTGGGTAGTTTTGCCACTGACATTAATGACGGGAGCAAACTGCTTCAACCTCTTTTACTGTTTTAGGAATTGGTTTCCCGAGAACTTTATGTCCTTTTTCGGTTATGAGAATATCGTCTTCAATACGAATCCCTCCGATTGACATATAGGCCTTAAGTTTACTGTAATTAATGAAGTCTTTAAATTTACCTTCAGCTTTCCACTTTTCTATCAGTTCAGGTATGAAATAACATCCCGGTTCAACAGTAAAAACATGTCCCGGTTTGTAGGGCAGAGCAAACCGCAGAAATGCCAGGCCAAACTGGTCGCTTCGTTTCACTTCATCATTATATCCAATAAAGTTTTCTCCAAGGGCTTCCATATCGTGAACATCAAGACCCATCATGTGGCCAAGTCCGTGAGGCATAAAAAGTGCATGAGCGCCGGCTACAACCGCCTCATCAACATCACCTTTCATTAATCCTAATGCTTTCAATTCCGATGCGATGATTTTGCAAGCCATTAAATGCAGGTCGCGGTTTGATAAACCTGGCCGTGTTGCCTTTATGGCATCGGTATTGGCCTTAAGAACAATCTCATAAATATCTTTTTGCTGCTGACTGAATTTCCCGCCCACCGGAGTAGTCCTGGTAATATCAGATGCATAATGCAGGTTTGTTTCAGCCCCGGCATCGGTGACCATCATCCGACCTTTCTTTAAGATGTTTCCATGAGCATGGTTGTGAAGAGTCTGTCCGCTAACGCTGAGTATTATCGGGAAAGAGGTTCCTCCTCCTTTTGCCAGGGCGATACCTTCGATAGTGCCAAAAATATCCTGTTCCTTAACCCCCGGCTTGCACATTTTCATTGCAGTAACATGCATCTCGTATGCAATATCCAGCGCCTTTTCAATCTCATCTATTTCAACTTTTTCTTTAATTGATCTCATTGAAATTACTGCCTTACTAAGGTCAACAGAGGCAAGGGTTTTCGTCTGGCAGGAATTTTCCTTCAGAAGCGAACCAAGAATCATTTTCGTTTCTCCGCGGTAAGGAGGAAGAAAATGAATCTTTCTCTTCTTCGATAATGCATCTTTGATGGTCACTTCAAGTTTTGTCAAAGGTGCAGTATCTGTAACTCCGCATTTTAAAGAAAGATCTTTAACTGTAGGCTGAGGACCCATCCAGATAATATCATCTATATCGGTATCGTTGCCGAATATCCTGTCTTCACCTGAGTCGAAATCCATCACCCCGGCAAATCCCGGGAGGTCGAGTCCGAAAAAGTATAAAAAATCGCTATCCTGTCTGAAATGATAAGTGTTAGCAGGATAATTCAATGGCGCTTCAGTATTACCTATGAATAGCGCCAGGCCGGTTTTCATTTTTTTACGAAGTTCTTCTCTCCTTTTAATATATAATTCACATTTAAACATAATCATTCTTTTTAATGACTAAATAGAATCTACTAAATTACTATTCACAAGACTATATTCCAATACAGGCCGGATAATAATTAAATGTTCTAACTTTTAAAAACGCATTTTCAATTCTTCTCCGCATAATATTTTATCTGAAAATGTTTTCAACAACACTGAATCAGAAATTCGAAATACAAACAATTTAATAATCAATTGCATTAAAATGCGAATGCAGTTGGTTATTTATAAATAAATACTATATTCGCATCAGTTATCAACAGATTATTAACAGTCCGGATCAGCTATGCCATACAGAAGATTACCCAATACAGACACTGCCCGAATAAAGGCAATGCAGATCGCACTGGAAAAGGGGAAAGAGCTCCCGCCTCATAAACTGGCATTTTCCTCAAAAACAGTTGTCAGGCTGCAGAAGTTCCTTCCTCAGTTCGAGCACAGCATTCAGTTGTACCGGCAATCGCTGGCATCACAGAATAAAAAAAGCAAGGTTTATAATGAAAACTTAAGGAAAGCAAGGATTTATCTCACTCATTTTATCAGGGTAATGAATATGGCAATATCCCGAGGTGATCTGCCTGTTGAAACCAGGGCTTATTACGGACTGGCAACAAATGAATCGACAGTTCCCTCCCTGAATACTGAAAACGGGTTAATGAGCTGGGGAAGAAGGATTATTGAAGGAGAAGAGTTTAGGATCAGGAAGGTAGGCAGTCCGATAACCAATCCAACAATTGCAGTCGTAAAAGTCAGATTTGAAAATTTCATTGAAGCATGGAATTATCATAATACCCTCGTAAAAAAGACATCTGATTACACTGAAAAAAACAACAATCTGCGTAAAGAAACTGATGAAATTATCCGGCAATTATGGAATGAGATTGAAACAACTCATAGCGCTCTTCCGGAAGAAAGGAAAAAGATTCTTAATGAAGAATATGGCCTGGTTTATTTCTATAGGAAAAATGAACTTGAGAAAGCAAGTGCAAAAGTTATCTATTAACCTTTACAAATAAGACACTCTTGACATTAGGCAATATTTCTTGGGGAAATTATCCGTTATTTCTCGCTCCGATGGAGGATATTACCGATCCTTCTTTCAGGATGGTTTGTAAGATGTATGGAGCAGATTTTATGTACACCGAGTTCATCTCGTCTGATGGGCTCATAAGGGATGGACAGAAGAGTGTCAGGAAGCTTGATATTTATGATTTTGAAAAACCAATCGGCATTCAGCTATATGGACATCTGACAGATGCAATGGTTGAAGCAGCTTTGATAGCAGAAGAGGCAAAACCTGAATTGATCGACATCAATTTCGGCTGTCCGGTAAAAAAGATTGCCAACCGTGGCGCCGGAGCAGGGATGCTCCGGAATATACCTCTGATGATTGAAATGACTGAAGCTATTGTCAAAGCTGTAAAAAAGCCGGTTACAGTTAAGACCAGGCTTGGATGGGATAACGACAGCAAAAATATAGTTGAAGTGGCAGAACGTCTGCAGGACGCAGGTATTAAAGCGTTAACAATACATGGCAGGACAAGAGCCCAGTTTTATAAAGGTGTTGCCGACTGGACGCTTATTGGTGCCGTAAAGAATAATCAGAGAATGAAAATCCCTGTTATTGGCAATGGTGATATTGATGGCCCGCAGAAAGCAAAGGAGATGTTTGATAAGTACGGAGTCGATGGAATTATGATCGGTCGTGCAACTGTAGGCAGACCCTGGATTTTTCGCGATATCAGGCATTACCTTAACACAGGACAACTTTTACCTGAACCCTCAATAAGTGAAAAAGCAGACCTTGCCCTCCTTCATCTTGAAAAATCTCTTGAATTCAAAGAGGGTAAAAGAGCCATATATGAAATGCGCCGCCATCTTTCAAATTACTTCAAAGGATTGCCTCATTTTAAAGATACTCGTCTAAAGCTCCTGACTGCATTAGAAGTTGACGATATCAAAATAATCATTAATGAGATAAGGCAAAAATGGGGAGATTTCAGAACGGAAGATAAAACATCGGTTTATAAAATCAAACGGGAATTTTCTTAAATATCAGTGAATAATCATCCCACTTAAAAATTATTTTCAGGATCATTACAAAGATAATTCCTGTAATAAGCAGCCCGGCAAATTCAGGCCAGGGGTAAATATTGTGCTGCTCATAAAGTGCAGGTGTCTGCAAAGCTGAAGATTTGTTTGTGACCATGATACAAAGAAAAATATTATTTGCAGTATGTGCTCCTATGGCAGCCTCAATGCCGTCGTCAAGGATTGTGATCGCACCAAAAATTAACCCAAAAATGAAATATTGAGGCATCATGGTAAGGAAGCCATATTCCTTAACCTCAGGATTAAAAGCATGCATGAGGCCGAACAGAACAGATGTCGTGACAAGGGGGAACCACCTTTTTCTGATTATAGTTGCAAACCCCTGCATAAGGTATCCTCTGAAGAGGACCTCTTCGAATGCTGCCTGAAAAGGAATTAACAAAAGAGATATTACAGACAGAAAAATAAGTGAGGCGGAATTATTATTCAGTGTAAAGTTAGCCGGCTCAAGCTTAAGATACAGGAGTAAATAGACAGCAGAAAGTATAAGCCAGACAAATGCTGAGACAAAAAATCGGTTCCATCTGATTTTCCCTGTGCCGTTTATAGTATTTTTCAGTGTCCTGTTGTTTAAAGGTTTTACAAACAGGATAAAAGCTGCCAGCCCTGCAATAAACGGGAAGAGCATCAGAATAAGCAAAGTATTTGGATCGAGACCTAATACACTGTAATCATTGGGATTGGCTGCAAGCTGTGAAAACACGTCAGGATTTGAAGCCGATTTAATTACCATGCCAACGAGTAACGGCAAAGCGCCGATCGTGTTGGATACGATAAGAACAACAGCGATCATTACAATATATCTCCAGAAGCTGTTTTTGCCTGCAAATGTTGATTCAAGATGGTTCATCGTTGTTAGATTAATCAGAATTCCTAAGAGGCCCTTTTCGGGTGGTCGATCGAGTAATGAAGGCCTATGCTCTCCTGCCTGTTCTTAGCCATTTTAATGATAAGATATCCAACATTAATCAGGTTTCTCAATTCGCAGATCTTTTTGGATATAAGTGATCGCTTATAAAGACTTTCAGTCTCTTTGTAGATTATTTCAAGACGTACTAATGCTCTTTCAAGACGAAGGTCTGATCTTACTATCCCGACATAATTACTCATAATCATTTGTACTTCTTTGTAATTCTGGGTAATAAGGATCATCTCCTCGAGGTGAGTTGTTCCTTTATAGTCCCAGTTGGGGATTTTATCCTCGAATGTCAGTTCGTCAAGACGTTTCCCTGAATGGATTGCTGCCCTGTGAGCATATACTGCAGCTTCAATAAGTGAGTTAGAAGCCAGTCTGTTTGCTCCGTGCAGCCCTGTAGAAGATGCTTCGCCAAGCGCATAAAGTCTGTTTATATTGCTCTGGCCATCCATATCAACTATAATCCCTCCACAGGAGTAATGGGCAGCCGGAACAACAGGTATCATGTCTTTTGTGATATCAATACCACGTGCAATGCAATGCTCATAAACATTCGGGAAGTGATCCTTCAACCCTTCAGCATTCAAATGGGTACAGTCGAGCCATACATGATCGTCGCCCCATATTTTCATCTCATTGTCGATGGCTCTTGCAACAATATCTCTTGGAGCAAGCGATCCCCTGCTATCGTACCTTTTCATGAATCTCTCGCCGGCCATATTTTTCAGAACTGCCCCATATCCGCGCAAAGCCTCCGTAATGAGAAAGGATGGTCTTTTATTCGGATCGTACAAAGAGGTGGGATGAAACTGAACGAACTCCATGTTTTCAATTGTTCCCTTGGCTCTGTAAACCATTGCTACACCATCGCCGGTAGCTATTTCAGGGTTGGTAGTTGTCAAATAAACATTACCCATTCCTCCTGTGGCAATCACTGTAATTTTTGAAAGGAAGGTAATTACTTTCTGGTTAACGAGGTCTGCAACATAAGCCCCAAAACATTTGATATCAGGATTGTTCTTTTTCAAGACTTCTCCAAGATGATGTTGTGTAAGGATCTCAATAGCAAAATGTTGTTCATATATTTCAATATTCGGGTCTTTCCTGACCTGTTCCACCAGGGTTTTCTGTATCACTTCACCGGTTCTGTCTTTATGGTGAAGTATCCTGTATTCCGTGTGCCCACCCTCCTTTGCAAGATCGTAAGTCCCATCTTCTTTCCGGTCAAATGAAACACCTAATTTAATCAGATCTTTTATTCTGTCAGGGGCTTCCTGTACCACCATTCTTACTACTTTTTCATTGCAAAAGCCATCGCCTGCAATTAAGGTATCCTTGATATGTTTCTCAAAATTATCAGGCTCGCTGAACACGGCAGCAATACCTCCCTGTGCATACCTGGTATTGGAATCCTCAAGACCTGCCTTGGTCACAACCGATACTTTTCCAAACCTGGCTGCCTTAAGTGCAAATGTCAAACCCGCAATTCCTGAACCTAATACCAGAAAATCACTTCTCTTTTTCATCATTACCTTATTGAAAAGAAAGGGTAAAGATACAAATAGATTTCAGGTTTTAGCTCCCATCCCACTTGAAGAATAGTTTTACCCCCATCCCCTTTTTGAAATCCACCTCACCCTAAATCCCCCTCCCAAAGGAGAGGGACTTATTTATCTGATTATCTTTTCTTTACCCCCTTCTCATTCAGGAGAAGGGGGCAGGGGGATGAGGTGTATTGAAAGGGAGAAGGGGGCAGGGGGATGAGGTGTATTGAAAGGGAGAAGGGGGCAG
>JAPLEB010000018.1 GCA_026391555.1 Bacteroidia bacterium
GACTATATGAGCTTGAAAAACATCAGGTTACTGACAGGATTGTTCATGTAACAGTAGAGATTGTTGATATACCCGGATTGGCAAAAGGTTCAAATAAGGGAGAGGGAGTAGGAAACAAATTCCTTGGTGATATCAGGAATACCGATGCCCTGATCCATGTCCTCAGATGCTTCGATAATGACGCCTTACCACATATCGATGGTTCTGTCGATCCTGTGCGTGATCTGGAAACCATTGACCTTGAACTGCAGGTAAAAGACCTTGAGTCGGTAGAAAAGAAGATACAACGACTTGAAAGAGCAGCAAAAGTTGGCGACAAAGAAGCCAGGCAGGGATTAGAGGTCCTTTCTCGTTACAAAGATCATTTTGAAAACTTCAATAATGCACGTACTCTTGAGGTTCGTGACGAAGATAGAAAGCATGTGGATGACCTCTTTCTTCTGACAATGAAACCTGTTATGTATGTTTGTAACGTAGATGAAAAGTCAGCGGTCAGCGGTAATAAGTATGTTGAACGGGTTAAAGAATTTCTTAAGGATAAAAACGCTGAAATCCTTGTAATTGCAGGTGCAATTGAAGCGGAAATAGCTGAGCTTGAAAATAATGAGGACCGTCTGGCGTTTCTTAAAGATGCTGGTCTGGTTGAGCCCGGTGTTGATAAACTTGTACGGGCAGCCTACAAAATGTTGAATCTGCAGACTTTCTTCACCGTTGGACCAATGGAGATAAGGGCGTGGACCATTAAAGCAGGTATGACGGCCCCTAAGGCCGCAGGGGTCATTCACAGCGACCTTGAAAGAGGGTTTATAAGAGCGGAAGTGATGAAATATCACGATTTTGTTACTCTCGGTTCAGAGCATGCATGCAAAGAAGCAGGTAAGTTCTATATTGAAGGAAAGAATTATATTGTTGAGGATGGTGACATTCTTCATATAAGGTTTAATGTATAAAGTCTTTATGACCAAACGTTTCCTGATCTTATTGGTTGTACTTACCTTTTTTGCGCTTAGGTGCTTTTCACAAAATTTACGTAATGATATCAGACTGCGTGAGATTGTCAGTAAGTATGGACAGGTTAAAGTCGCGGTTCCATATACTGATAACAAATCTGTTGATATTCTTACCCGTAATGTTTCAATTTTATCTGTCGGCAATAAGGTAGTCCATATTAGTCTGTCGCCACTGACAGTCGAATGGTTTATCCTGCAAAAAAACAATTACTTAATATTAGAGGAGTCTGACAGTAAAGGTGTTATATCTTCTCTTAATGTGAATCAGGCATTGGAGTGGGATAGCTATCCTACATATTCCCAGTACGATTCCATAATGCAGAGTTTTAAAGCTCTTTACCCGGCTTTGTGCCACCTCGATACAATTGGTACAAGTGTAAATGGCAAATTGGTTCTTGCTCTAAAAATTTCAGACAATGCAGCCAATGATGAAGACGAACCTGAAGTTTTTTACTCATCAACAATACATGGTGATGAAACAGGTGGCTTTGTTCTGATGCTTCGGTTAGCCGATTATCTCCTTAAAAATTACAATCTGAACGACAGGGTAAAAAATCTCGTCGATAATCTTGAGATTTGGATAAACCCGCTTGCAAACCCCGATGGAACCTACCAAAATGGTAATACAATATCTTCACCAATAAGGTATAATGCAAATAGTATAGATCTTAACCGGAATTTCCCTGATCCCTTCCAACCCTTAGAAATTCAGGAAAAGGAAAACAGGGACATGATTAAGTTTATGAGGAAACATAAGTTTGTAATTTCTGCCAATTTTCATTCAGGTGCCGAGGTTGTTAATTACCCATGGGACAGTTGGCTTTCGAAGTTTCATGCAGATGATTCATGGTTTAATAGCATAAGCAGAGGATATGCTGATACGGTACATGTTTATTCCGGGCCTGTCTATTTGAATGACCTTGATAATGGCGTAACCCGTGGCGCCGCCTGGTATGTTATTTATGGAGGGAGACAAGATTTTGTTACCTCTGAACTACAGGGCCGCGAAGTAACAATTGAACTTGATGATCAGTATATTACTCCTGCAGCGCAATTAACATTGTTATGGCAGAATAATTGGCGCTCATTGCTTGGTTATCTGGAAAATGCATTATATGGAATACATGGGCTGGTACGCAGTTCCAGATCATCTTCTCCGGTAAGTGCAAAAGTCTTTATATCAGGTCATGACAAAGACAGCTCACATGTTTATTCCGATACTCTTGCAGGAAGTTTTGTAAGACTTCTTTCCCCAGGCTCATGGACCCTTACCTTTACGGCTAATGGTTACAATGATACCACAATCAGTAATATAGTCGTATTTTCAGGGCAAAAGACTGATATTATTGTAAATATGGTACCAATTATCAATAGTATTAATACCACAAATCCGGAAACTCCGCTTTTTTACCCCAATCCTGCAACAACTGAAATGAAAGCAGTTCTTCCTGGAAATATCATAGGAACTCTGAACATAAGGATTTTCAACCAGTCGGGCATG
The DNA here is from genome assembly GCA_026391555.1 of Bacteroidia bacterium. GTDB lineage: Bacteria > Bacteroidota > Bacteroidia > Bacteroidales > VadinHA17 > LD21. The sequence continues at coordinate 2,512 of JAPLEB010000018.1, forward strand.
TTAATGTCGGATTATAATACTGAAGCTGTTCATGGAGTTCCGGTTTCAATTGATGTAAAATGGTTATCGGGAGGCACATATTCCGTTGTTTTTACAAACAAAGTTACAAAAATCTCATACCGGGGCAGGTTCGTGGTTATTAAATAATCTTCATCATTTGCTTCTGTAATTAAAACAAGTATTTTTGCAGCTTACTTATATTATATAGGGGATTCTGTTTTATTCATTCTTAAGAAAATCAGCGTTTGATAATTATGAAGAAGTGTGGTGTAGTAAAGAAAATATCTGGAGCAATCATTTTACTGATATCTGTTTTTGTTAAATTATCCGGTCAGGGAGCATATCTTCCGCCTGACAGACCACGTCTTGTAATCGGTATCGTGGTTGAGCAGTTGAAGTACGATCAGCTTGAGAAGTTCAGGGACAAGCTGGGGGAGAATGGGATAAAAAGACTTATTAATGAGGGGACCTATTTTAAAAATGCCTCATTTGAATATATGCTTACACAATCAGCTCCTGGTCATGCAACAATCTCAACAGGTTCAGAACCTTCATTTCATGGAATTACATCAGACAACTGGTATCTACCGCTCAGGAACGAACTTATTTACTGTACAAAGGATATTGAGGTTAATCCTGTAGGAGGCAGTTTTGAGGCAGGATTGCACTCGCCTGTCAACCTTCAGTCATCGACATTTTCCGATGAACTTGAGATGGCAACAAACAAGAAAGCAAAAGTTTTTGGTGTTGGTTTGAAAGAGAGTTCGGCTATCTTCTCTGCCGGCCATGCAGCAGATGGGGCTTATTGGTTTGATAATACCACCGGAACCTGGATGTCAAGCACATATTATATCGATACTCTTCCGGTGTGGGTTAACGACTTTAATGCCATGAAGTTTTCGGAATCATACCTTAACAATACGTGGAGCCTGTTCAAACCTGCACAGGATTATGCTGACTGTCTCGCCGATTCAAACAATTTCGAAGCGGGTTTTAACGGGATCAATTATTTCCCATACGACCTCAGGAAGATGAGCTCAAAGGGTATATTTAATTCCAGGAATGATTTCTCCTTGCTAAGGGAGACGCCCTTTGGCAATTCTTTTACAACCAACTTCGCCATCAGACTTATAGAAAAGGAGGGGTTGGGCAAAGATGATGTAACAGATTATCTTTCAATATGTTATTCTGCAACAGATAATATCGGTCACAGATTTGGACCATCATCAGTAGAGATGGGAGATGCAATCTTACGACTCGATGACGAGATAAAGAATCTTCTGACATTTTTGAATGACAGCATAGGCAAGAAGAATATCCTGATATACTTTACTTCGGCCCATGGCATATCGGAAATTCCGGCAGTTCTGGAAAGCAACCGGATTCCTGCAGGATATTTTAAACAGAACCAGGCCTTACAGTTGCTAAGGAGTTATCTTAATGCAGTTTATGGAGAGGGTGATTGGGTAAAAGGTTATTCTGAAAGACAGATTTTTCTTAACAGGACATTAATTGAGGATGCACGCCTTCCGCTTGAAGAGGTACAAAAGAAAGTGGCTCGTTTTATTGTTCAGTTTACCGGTGTGGCGGCTGCTTATCCCTATTCGGCTTTTGAGGCAAACGATTTCGGTAATGGTAATCTTAAAAGGATCATTAATAATTTTAGTCCTCAGATATCCGGAGATATTATTGTTACACTTAATCCCGGTTGGGTCGAAAAGGAGGGGGACTATGTTACAAATCATAATTCACCTTATGAGTATGATTCCCATGTTCCGCTGATATGGTATGGCTGGACAGTCAACAGGGCTTCAGTTACACGAAAAGTAAATATGACCGACATTGCAGCTACACTCTCATCTTTATGTAAAGTGCCATACCCCAATGCATGCACCGGGGAACCTCTGTTTGAGTTGTTCAGGTAAGGACATGGCATGCCCCCTAAATTTTTTTGTATTCATCTCTTATTCTGCAGGCATCAGTCAGCAGCTGAGGGTTTTTCTCGCACCCGTTACCCAGTATAATAAGGTTCGCTCCAGCATCGAAAATTTCCTTTACCTCTTTTTTATTTGTAATTCCGCCACCAACAACTATCGGGATTGAAACATTTTCCCTTACTGCTTTGATAATACTCAATGGAACCGGCTTAGTCGCCCCACTGCCGGCTTCCAGATAGATCATTTGCAGACCAAGCATTTCACCTGCAATGGCTGTAGCCACTGCTATATCAGGTTTATCGGAGGGAATTGCTTCAGTCTGGCTGATATATTCGACAGAAGTTTTGGTACCACAACTGATCAGGATATACCCGACAGATATAAGCTTTTCCTTAACATCTTTCAGATAGGGTGCTGCAATGACATGATTACCAATAAGTAATTCAGGATTACGGCCTGAAATAAGAGACAGGAGCAATATTATATCTGCTTTATGAGTAAGTTGAAGAAGGTTACCCGGAAAAAGAATGACAGGTATTGAGCAAAGTTCCCTAACAGTATCGATCAGATTGTCAATACTGTTAAAAGTAAGGCTTCCTCCCGCCAGAATGTAATCGGTATTGCTTTCTTTGGCAATTTTCAAGATGTTTTGAAGTGAATCTCCTTTAGCCTTGTCAGGGTCAAGAAGGAGGGCGATGCCCTTTTTACAAGGGAAATTATCTGTTTTCATAATTCTTTTTTGTCCACACTATTGCATAATTATTGTATTTTGAATAGTACAGATCAAATGATTCATTTATTTTATCAGTATTAACCTGTCCCTTAATTTCTCCGGATTCCTTCACTTTAAAAGGTTCAATTGTAATGTCTTTACTTATACTAATGCCCTCTTTATCACAGATTTTATAAAGGGCTTCTTTTGCGCACCAGTGAATGTACAGGTGATATTTACGGTCTTCGTGTTCTTTTGTAACTTTCTCCTTCCTGTTAAGGAATTTGAATGCTAAGGCTGCTATGTTAGAACTCATGTATTCAAGGTCTAATCCAACCTTTTCATTGGTACTTAGCAGGATTGCAGTAAGCTTGTGGGAATGGGATATACTGATAAACCTTGAACCATCTCTAAGGAATGGCTTATTATTTTTATTATAAACGATCTTTGCTTCTTTTCCGATAAGCTCTGAAAGCAATGCCCTTACACTTAAAAATTCAAGTTTCCGGGAGTTACTGCTGAATCCTTTATATTTCTTTTTTTCATCATTATCCAGTACAACGAGGTCCAAAAGAGTATTGATATCCTCTTCAATTTTCCACACCCCCAGGATGGAGAACTCGTTTAGATAATGTTTTGTAATACAACCCATTGATAGGTGTTAAGTGTTATTTTATCCACTTCAGAGTTTCTATCAGATGTATGATATCCTCTCTGAAAAATTCAATTACAGGTGCCAATGAATCTGCATTTGGCTCTGCAGAAAAATATAGAGATCCTCTCAGGTAATGATTTATACTGTCTGTAACATAAAATTGTACTGATGATGCAGTATTTCCTTTAAGGTCATATAAAATCCCGTAAACTTTGTTTTCCTGATTATTGAACGCCTGTTCATTAATCGCATCAGCTTTTGCAATATGGTTTTTAACATTCATCTTATAAGTCTGTTCCATGAGGCCTTCAAAATCATTATTAACATCCTTATATGTGAGATATATTTTGGCTCTGTAATCAGGGAATTCAATATTAAACCATCCCGGTTCGGTACCGGTCTCAACTTGAAATGACAGATGTCCGTATGCCGGATATTCAAAAGAAAATGGCATGTCCCCGCTCTTTCCCGGCTGGTCATTAAAAAGTACATATTGTCTTTGAGGAAGGTCGATCCTGAAATGGCCTTTTGGTTTTGGAACAGCTACTTCCCTGCAACTGTAAGAAGTGCTTAAGAATACCAACAGTGTTAAAATACTAGTCTTTCTTATTCTCACTATTATCTTCATTTATTTCAACACGAATCTCCTTTATCCTTCTTCTGTCGGCAGATTCTATCCTGAAAACAAATTTTCCGTATTTTATTATCTGATCTTTTTGTGGTATTTCTCCGGTCAGTTCAAGAATCAGTCCGGCAAGTGTTTCAGATTCTCCTCTTACTTCTTCAAAAAGATCTTCTTCGAACTTAATGATCTTACAAAAGTCATTCAGTAATACCTTACCTTCAAAAATATATGTTTTTTCATCCAGTTTACGGAACAGTAACTGGTCCTCGTCACTTTCATCGGTTATTTCACCTACAATTTCTTCAAGTATGTCTTCAAGGGTAATTATCCCTGAGGTTCCTCCATATTCATCTATCACCACAGCCATGTGTATCTTCTTGGTTTGAAACTCTTTAAGAAGATCATTTATCTTTTTTGTTTCAGGAACGAAATAGGGTGGACGCAGCAGAGCCTGCCATTTAAAACTGCCGGGGTTATTCGTATATGGAAGAACATCTTTTGCATATAAAATACCCTTTACGGTATCGAACGAACCCGAATAAACAGGAATTCTTGAAAACCCCGAGTTAATTATCGCGGGAACTATTTTGTCGAATCCCGATTTGATGTCAATAGCTGTTACATCAATCCTTGGACACATGATGGCGCTGGCTTTGATATTCCCGAAATTGACAATTCCTTTAAGTATTTTTTCATCCTCGTTAAAATCATCCGATGTCAGCTCAAGTGCATCGGACAGGTCATCCATACTTATATTTGACCGCCGGGTTCCGGTTCTTTTTTTTACAAATGATGAAGAGAAGATCAGCAAAGATGTTACAGGGTGAAAAATCTTTTCCAGTGCTGTAAGTGGGTAGGCCATTAAATGAGCCACCGCAATATGATTCCTTGAAGCGTAAACTTTTGGTATGACCTCTCCGAAAAAAAGCAGCAGGAAAGTTATAACAACGGCATTAATAATAAAGCCAAGAAGCGGTTCAGTTCTGAAATCAAACATTCTGGAACTGAGATATGCAGCCAGGAATACAATGGCTATATTAATTGTGTTATTTGCAACCAGTACCGTACTTAATAGTTTTTCGGGATTGTTGTAAAGTTTCATAGCAGTCTTTGACTGTTTGCTCTTATTTGTTTTAAATTTTTCAATGTCCTCAGGTCTGAATGAAAAATATGCAACTTCAGAAGCCGACATAAGAGCTGATCCGAGAAGCAGTATTATAAGTATTAAAAGCCCTATAATTATTTTAATATCAGGAGCGCTAACAGTAATCCCTGAAAGAAGTGCTATGTATGAGAGTGGATATTCCGGTTCCAATTGAGTTTCTTTTAATAAAACTGGCTAAAAAGGCAGATCATCCTCAATCTGACTGGTACCTGTCCCGTTTTTTTGCAGGTTGTCCATTCCAGAATCATCGTTGCCAGCAATGCCATTTTCTTGCAAATTTTTGTTATTGTTTTCATTGATGGTCTGATATGGAGTGGATTGCTCATTTACAACTGAACCCGAAGTTCCTTTGTCGTGTACCTCATTTCTCCCAATTTCTGCTTGTGCAGCCGTATTGCCTGGTCCCTGCTTTTTCTCAAGTAATAGTAAAGTATCTGCAAGAATTTCAGTTATATACTTGTTAATTCCATCTTTATCGACATATGAACGGGTTTTAATCTTCCCGACTATATATACCTGTGAGCCCTTTTTAACAGTTTTTTCAGCTACTTCGGCCAGGGCGCGCCATAAAACAATGTTATGCCACTCGGTTGAAGTTATTGTTTCTCCCTGCTTATTGGTATATGTTTCGCTTGTAGCAAGAGGAAAGTTTACCTTAGCAACACCCTTGTCAAAATACCTGATTACCGGATCTTTTCCGACATTACCGACAAGTATAACTTTATTGATTGACATGTAGTTATATATTTATTAATAATTCAAATAATTCAAATACCTCATTGTAAAGTTAAGAAAAAAACCATTTTGTACAACCATAGTCAATATTAATTAACTAAAACACATTCTATCAATGTTTTATGAGGTTTATTATGATTTATCTTTTATCGTGAATTTATTTCCGGTTTTACTTTTCATATATCTATTTCATTGTAATTAAGCTATTAATAATATATTTAAGAAAAATTATTCTGAAAGTGTTTCAATTTAAACAAATAATATTTTTATATTTGCACAGTTGAAAAAATGCATACTCGAAATAATTTATTGAATTTAAAACTTCACGAAAAATGACTAAAGCAGACATTGTTAATGAAATTGCCAAGAACACTGGTATTGAAAAGGTAACAGTACAGAAAACTGTTGAAGCCTTAATGGAAACTGTTAAAGATTCCATGGTAAAAGGTAATAACGTTTATCTTAGGGGTTTTGGAAGCTTTATTGTAAAGAAAAGAGCCAAGAAAACAGCAAGGAATATTTCCAAGAATACAACCATTATCATTCCTGCACATAATATCCCGGCTTTCAAACCGGCAAAATCTTTCATAACCAAAGTAAAATCACACGTTAAGAAGTAAACCTCTATGCCAAGCGGTAAAAAAAGAAAGAGGCATAAGATGGCCACTCACAAACGCAAAAAGCGTTTGAGGAAGAACAGACATAAGAAGAAGTAGCAGATCAGTAAGTGGTCATTAATCAAATTCAATAAACCTAAAGATCTGATGGTCTTTAGGTTTATTATATCAATATGTCGGATGTTGCTGAAGACATATTAACTCAGATTAATATAGTGAAGTGGTAAACAAGGATTTAATCATTGATGTTGGTGATTCCGAAGTTTCTTTAGCGTTGTTGGAAGACAAGCAGTTAATTGAGTTAAACAAGGAAAAGCGTAATATAAAGTTTTCTGTCGGGGATATTTACCTTGGAAAGGTAAAAAAGATCATGCCCGGACTGAATGCTGCGTTTATTAATGTGGGTTACGAACGTGATGCGTTCCTCCATTATCTTGATTTGGGCGCCCAGTTCAGGACACAGCATAAATACTATTCCTTGGCTATTCAGAAGCAGGGTAAAGTACCTCCTGTCCATAAATTCAAGCCCGAACCTGATATCGAAAAAGATGGCAAGATAACAGATGTTTTGACTTCCGGGCAGACTGTCATTGTTCAGATAGCAAAGGAACCTATTTCAACAAAAGGTCCCCGGCTTGCATCCGAAATTTCCCTTGCCGGAAGAAACCTTGTGCTGATGCCTTACTCTGATAAGGTTCATATCTCTTCAAAAATTGAGAACACCGAGGAAAAAAACCGTCTTAAATCTCTTGTCCAGAGCATTAAGCCCCGGAACTATGGTGTTATTGTGAGGACTGTAGCTGAGGGTAAAAAAGTTGCAGTACTTGACGCGGAACTCAGGGAACTTGTCCGTAAATGGGAATCAGCTTTCATTGCAATTAAAAAGGAGACAAAAACACCAAGATTGTTTATTGGGGAGATGAACAGAACTTCTACAATCCTCAGGGATATGCTTAATGTTACTTTTAGCAGCATTCATGTCAACGATCCATCGTTAGCTGACGATATACGATTGTATATCAGAGAAATAGCCCCTGAGAAAGAAAAAATAGTCAAAGTATATAAAAGCACTCTTCCTATATTTGACCATTTTGGTATTAATAAGCAGATTAAAGCCCTCTTCGGAAAGACTGTCTCTTTCAAGCATGGAGCATATCTTATTATTGAACATACTGAAGCCCTTCATGTTATTGATGTCAATAGCGGAAACAGATCAAGGTCAGGTAGTGACCAGGAATTAAATGCTCTTGGGGTTAACATGGAAGCAGCCATTGAAATCGCCAGACAATTGAGACTCAGGGATATGGGCGGAATTATTGTTGTCGACTTTATCGATATGCTATCGGGAGATAACAAACAACAGCTTTATGATAAAATGAAGGAGGTAATGGCAAACGACCGGACCAAGCATAATATCCTTCCTCTTACAAAATTTGGTCTTATGCAGATCACCCGGCAAAGAGTCAGGCCTGAAATGAACATAGTAACCGACGAAAAATGTCCATCTTGCCAGGGAACCGGCGAAACAAAACCAACTATACTCTTTACTGATGAACTCGAGAGAGAACTCTCTTTTATCGTTGATAAAATAAAGACCCGGAAGCTTATTCTTAATGTTCATCCATTTGTGGCATCTTACCTTAGAAAAGGACTGTTCCCTGTTTTCAGGAAGTGGGACTTTAAATATAAAATATGCCTTAAGATACAGGCAGTCACATCATATCATATGCTCGAATATCATTTTTACGACCGCTATGATAATGAAATAGATCTCGTTTAACTACTTTCCCTGGCATAGTACTATCAGGTACAAGTATCAATCATTTTATCAGGTGTTTTATTAATTTTGCACAAATAATAAATTTACATCATGATAAGAAAACTTACAATTATTATATCTCTGTTACTTGTTGCTTCTTATGCATCATCTCAGATTTATGACCCCGTTTCATGGGATTTTGGTTTTGAGAAAAAGGGAGAAAAGCAGTATGAGCTTATTTTTACTGCTTTTATTGATGAGAATTCTCATATCTATTCGATGGATATTCCCGAAGGTGGGCCGATTCCCACATCATTCAGATTCGACACTGTGACGGGTTATAAACTTAAAGGGGATGCTTATGAAGTTACAAAACCGGTTGAGCTCCTTGATGAAGCTTTTGGTTTTAGGATCAAAACATTCAGCAATAAGGCTGAGTTCCGACAGAAAATAGATGCTGTCGAATCCTCAATTGCGGTAAGCGGGGTTGTAAATTTTATGGCCTGCAACAATGCCACGTGTTCTCCACCGAAAGATGTTGAATTTACTATTAAAATCTCAAACCAGTCAGCAGATCAGGTAATTAAAGCCGACACTAACTACAGAATTGAATCAGGTTCACCGCAAACCGGCAAAGGATTTTTAAAGTTCTTTCTTATTTCCCTGCTGGCAGGATTCGCCGGGGTTCTTACTCCATGTGTTTTCCCGATGATCCCAATGACAGTCGCTTTTTTCTCACAAGGATCAGAAAACAGGAGCAAGGCTGTTTTTAAAGCGTTGATTTTTGGCATTTCAATTGTCTTAATATATTCTTCACTTGGGATATTGGTTTCCCTTACAAGTGCAGGTGCCGGGTTTGCAAATACTTTGAGTACTCACTGGATTCCCAATACACTATTTTTTGCATTATTTGTGTTATTTGCAGCCTCTTTTTTCGGAGCATTTGAGATTGTTTTACCAAATAATTGGGTCACCGGTGCCGACTCAAGAGTGGATAAAGGGGGTATATTGGCAACATTTTTCATGGGGTTGACAACAGTTATTGTCTCATTTTCATGTACCGGTCCAATTATAGGTGCGCTGCTTGTTGAAGCTGCCTCAGGTGATGTCCTTCGTCCTACTATTGGGATGTTTGGTTTCGGCATTGCTTTTGCTCTGCCTTTTACAATTTTTGCACTATTCCCTTCCATTATAAACCGTATTCCTAAATCGGGTGGTTGGTTAAATTCAATAAAAGTGGTTCTTGGGTTTATTATGCTTGCCTTCAGTATGAAATTTCTGATGACTATCGACAGTGTTTATTCACTTGGGATATTATCGAGGGATCTGTTTATTGCTATATGGATAGTTCTTTTTTCACTGCTTGGGTTTTATCTTATGGGGAAGATAAAATTTTCGCACGACAGTGATCTTACGCATATTGGAACTTTCAGATTATTCCTGATAATCACTGTTTTTACATTTGTTGTATATCTTATCCCGGGCCTTTTCGGAGCTCCATTGAAGGGATTGTCATCTTTTTTGCCATCACCGGAAACCTCCGGGTTCAGTCTGCCAGAATTGATTTCGGAAAACCGGGCCTATTCCGGACCTGCTAATAAATACACCGGCAAAAGCAGTCTTTGTTCTGAGCCAAAACATGATGATATTTTTGATATGCCCCTTGGACTTGCAGGCTATTTTGATTATAAACAGGGTCTTGCCTGTGCAAAAGAGCTGGGAAAACCGGTACTGATAGACTTTAAGGGACATGCATGTGCAAACTGCAAACTGATGGAAGCTAAAGTTTGGTCCGACCCGGAAGTTCTCTTACGCCTCAGGGATAACTTTGTGATTATTTCACTGTATGTTGACGATAGAACACAATTACCTGAAAATGAGTGGATAGTGTCTGCTCTTGATGGTAAGCAGAAGAAATCAATCGGAAAAATAAACGAAGATTTCGAGATGTCGAAGTTTAAGACCAATGCATTACCACTGTATGTTATTGCTGATCATGATGGTAATCCGTTAAATAAGCCTATGCCAACCAACCTGAATGTTGAGGAGTACAAGAAATGGTTAGATGAGGGAGTGGCGTTGTTTAAATCGAAAAATCATCAGAATCTTCCGAACTTAAACGTCACCATATAACTTACTCCTTTAATTGATTCTGAACTGGCTTTTTGTGTACCAGTAAGGCCTACGTCAAATGCTGTCGGGTATCTGTAAGAAGAACCGATAGCAAAACGAAAGAATTTTGTCAGGTTAAGTTCAAGCTCAACTGCCGGCTCAATGATCAGGAATGCTTCAGAATCCTGAACCAGGTTATTGTTAATATCTGATTCTTTCGAAATATAAGAAATTCCACCTGCACCAAGGAGTACAGGAAAGGATAAATGAATAGGAAATCTTGGCAAAAAGATTGGTTCAATATATAGTCCCCCGTAACCACCGGTCAGAAATACATCCATGTCGAGCGATGGTTCATAGTGGAACTCATTAATGAAACCTGTTGCCCCAAGGCCTATCCCTATGGAATGGCTTGCGAGCCATCCTAATCGGCCTCCAAAAAGGACAGCGTGTTTACCATCAATTACCGAATACCCTGAAGTGAATGCAAAGTATCCGCCACCTTCTCTGTTGCGGCCTAATAAGGTTTTGATTTCCCTGCTTTTATAATACTCAAATTCAGTATCCTGCGAAAATGCTGCTGAATAAAGAAGGATCATCAATGCTGATAAAATGATTGTTTTTTTCATTTTAATATTTGTTTAGAATCAGAAGTTAGAAAACATAAGAAATTGAAACACCAAGATCTGCCGGCATAATTTTAACAAATGCCGGTAATGTTAACTCGACAAACGGTTTAATATTCAGACTTATATTTAATGGTATAGTACGAAACCTGTATTCAGCTGCTAACCAGCCATCAACACCTAATAGCGGACATAATCGTTCTCCACTGAAACTGTATCTTGCTCCAAGGAAATCCAGGTGATCAGTATTTATGAATCCAATATGTCCTCCATAACCCCAGGTAAAAAAGAGGTCAGGAGAAATTTCACTTAACGAATTTTCATTAATTATCCGCAACCCGGTAAGCTGAACCCCGTTATTATCAAAACCGAGCATAACATTGTATTCGATATCTGCATTACCTGATTCGTTTGTGATCTGATAGAAAAATCCCCCCCTGTGACCTGTTCTCAGACCTGCTTGCCGGTTGGCGTACTGACCTTTCACCATGGAAGATGTGATTAGTATCAGAGTAAAAAATGTAAAACAGAGTTTTTTCATCATAATATAGCTGATTTTAATGGTATGATGGAGCTCGCACCGACATGTCGGGACTCGGTTCATATCTGTAACAAAGACATTAAAAATAAATTAAAGTTGCATCATGCTGAAAATTATTTAAGATAAATATTGCCCGGATAGCATCTGTTTTTACTTTAGTTGTTCCGGGATTTCTGCCTATGGTTGCATATATCATGTACTCCTTCTTTTCTTCATTCAGGGCTTTCTGTTCAGTTTTATTATTCTTATCAGGTATAATAAGAAATGCATTTATTGTTTCAAGGGTTGCACTATTTTGTTAAATCGCCTTAATTTTTTTTCTTATTGGTATCGCGATGAAAATAATTAAAAGGATTAAGACACTGATAAATGAAGAAATACGCATCAGGTAGTCACCATATTTTACATAGGGTGTTATTCTGGTTTCGGGATATATTTCGCCTTTAATTACTGTTTGGGTCCACCATTCAGTCTCTTCAGTTCTTCTTCCTCTTATATCAATTATGCAGGATATTCCTGTGTTTGCTGCTCTTGCAACAGGTCGCCGGGTTTCAATTGCCCTTAAAGAGGCATAATAAAGATGCTGCTTATAGCCATTTGTGGTTTTCCACCAGCCATCATTTGTGATGATGAATATTGCTTCGGCGCCATTCTTTATGTAATCGGTTACATAACTTCCAAAAACCGATTCATAACAGATTACCGGAGCTATTTTCTGCAAGGTGCCGGGATGTTCAAAGCAGCTTCTTTCGTGCTGAATACCATAGCCCCATTTTGTGCCGCCAAGGTTGGGAAGTATCCGGCTTATGAATCTTCCGGGACCATTAGAAAACTGCATTTCAATGCCAGGCACAAGTTTCGATTTATGGTATACTTCAATGATTTTCCCGGTGTCAATTTTAAAAGCAGAATTAAAATGGTCATAATAAAAACCAGAAGCATCTGTTTTCCTTGCGCTCCTTGTGGGCGCCCCATGTGATGGCGGATATAGTTTGTAGCTTACTAATCCCGTAACGACGGTTGCACCGGGATGTTTTGCTGTCATCTCTTTAATCAGTCTGATATACTTGTCATTTGCCAGATCACCAAGGTTAACAGGATCATCAACAGTGGTTTCAGGTGTAATAATCCAGGAAGTATTATCTGTAACAGCCATGCTTGCAAGTGCAATTATCTTTTTAAGCTGATCTTCAAAGGGAATCGTGAACTTACCGGTATAAGGATCTGTATTGGGTTGAATAATAATGACTTCAGATTCACCTTCGACACTCTGTTTAATTGTATAATACCTTCCAATAGAAAGAACTGATGGTATTATAATTATAGACAACCAGAAGACTACTAAAAATTTTCTGGTCTTTTTTCCTGAAATGTAACTTACCAGCAATATTGTCAGGAACATATTTGAGCAGAGAATCCATAGTGAACCGCCTGCGGTACCGGTTACCTCGTACCATTGAATGAACATAATATCTTTTGAAAGCCCGTTGCCAAGATTTAACCAGGGGGATATAAGATTTATATTAAGACTCAGAAATTCATAACTGAGCCAGAATGTAATAAGAGAAACGACACCAGGAATAGTACCTGCTTTCAACCTTACTATATGAGCCAGCCACATTGTGAATGCCATTAAGAATGACAATCCCATTATAACGCAAATTGCACCGGTAATGCTGGCAACTCTCATCCATCCGATAGCTATTATACTGAAGATTACAAAACCGGGAAGAATATAAACAAAGAAGGCATTCCGACTGAATTTGCGGGCATTTTCAAACAGATAATTTTCAATTAAGAAAAACGGCACAAAGGCTATAAGCAGGATAAGGCCGGAACACCAGCCTGTCCAGGCTAATCCAGTGAGGATTCCCCCTATAACTGACAGTGCAACAAGTGTATATTTATTCATCTGATCTTAGATTAATGATAAAATCGCAAAAACAATCCAATGCCAGATTTTTCGCATTTAACGTCATCTCTTTATCATGCTTTACTATTTACAGGTAGTTCGTCAAAAGAAGCAATGATTGCAAAAAAATCGACCGGTTATTCGCTATCGCTTATGATCTCCAATTGGTAGGTACACGGTATTTTAAATGGTTAAACCTGCCTGCCGGCAGGCAGGTAGATAAATTGCTAATAAGCCCGAACAGCACGCACATAGTACGTTAACGAGACGTTCTTATCAAAGTAGAAGTTCTGGGAGCCACTGAAGCTTCTGAGCCACGCACAGTTACTATTGGCCTCGGTAGAACTCCAATAGTTCCAACCAGCAAAACCACCCAGACTTTGCCCATGCAGATTTACATTCATAAGAGTCAATTCATCTATTGATGGTAAAAACCAATCACTATAAGTGTTCAGAACCAAATCGTAGCAAATTTTTGCAGCAATCCCAACTGTTGTACAGCCAGTCAAGATATCTATTGTGTTTTGATTACCTGTACCTATTGCTGTACCATCTGCACCAGTTATTAACGTACCATAACAACCCCATGCTACACCTGTGCTTTGGTCGGTAGGTGCACAAACCAATCCGTGAGCACTGCCATCATTATAAAATACCAAGCCGCCGCCATAGGTTGTGCCAATTACATAACCCGAGTTAAAGCTTATCTCGTTACCATAGCCTGTGCCTGCTATATTGGTTGCATAAGCACGAACATAATATACAGTGCTTGGTGATAAGCTTGTTATGGTCGCCGTAAATGAGGCAGTAAAATTGTCGGATATTGTTGGGTTATGGCTGGTGCTCCAACTTAAACCTTGAGCGGTAATAGTGCTGCCTCCATTATTGATAATGCTACCACCTGCTATGGCAGAATTGCCTTGAACATCAGAGAAATTTGATGTGGTAATTGTTGGTAAAGCTATTGTAGTAAAGCTAAGCTCATTCCCATAAGTGGTACTAACGCTGTTGGTTGCGTAAGCACGAACATAATACGTTGTACCCAGTGCAAGTCCAGTTATGTTTGATGTAAACCAGCCGATGCCTGTTCCATTGCTTGTAAAACTATTTGCTGTAGTCGGATTTTGGCTTGTACCAAAGCAAACTCCACGAGATGTAATCGCTGAACCTCCATCATCAGTAATGTTACCTCCTGTCGCTGCAGAAAATGCTAATATTGATGTAATACTAGTTGTTGATAAAATAGCTACACCACTTTGAGTGGTAAAGCTAACTTCATTGCCATAAGTTGTTCCAAGTGCATTTTCAGTTTTCACTCTGAAATGATAGGTTGTTCCTGATAATAATCCCGTTAAACCAGCGCTTACGTTTGCATCAGAACTTCCAGTTACTGGGCTTTGGGTAGCAGGAATTGTATTACCATAACTAGTAGAGGCGCCATATTCAAAGGTGACAATTGTACTTAAAGAATTGGCATTCACCATTCCGTTTAATAAAACACTTGTCGCTGTTATTTTTGTTGCAGGTTGTGTTGAACTTTCTGGTTTTTGGCCTGTGAATACTAAAAAATCATTTATATATTTTTCAAAAGCAGGAATAGAGGCATTAATTCCAAGTGCCTGATAACGGTTCTGCAGGTTTGATCGAATGGTTGTTAAAGAAAGTTCCTTTGTTGAGTTTCTCAAATTAGTCATGATGCTTTCGCTGTTCAGGATACCATCCTCACGAATATCGTTCGTAATGTTAGCCAATAGTTCAGTCAAATCTCCTACACTCCGGTTTCCCTGCAAAATAATTGAAATGGCTAGTAGAATCGCATTCCCATCATTATTTACTGATATGTCAAGCGTTTCGGATTTATCTATTCCGGTCAGACTAAAATCAAATATTGCCAATATCTCTCCCTGTGCTATATTTTTTGCCTCTGATAAGGTTTTGTTTTGGGTTACCAGATACTCGACCCGAAGTTTTTCAAGATGAGTCAGGATATTTACGTTTACCGTTGAAATATCAGTGATATCCGATAAAGCGAAAAGGTTCAGGGGTGCTATTGATATGTCACCCTTTACTTCGTCAAAATAATAGCCACTTGCAGAGAATTCGACATAACTTGATGTAAGACTTACATTACTAATCTCAAAAGATCCAATATTATTGCTAATCTCCGTGGTAAAAATTTTTCCAGTCTGTTCCAACGATGAATTTAACTCATACATTGAAATGGAGGTACCATTAATATAAGGCCCCTTTTGAACATGACCCGTTACTTTTTGTTTAATGATTTTGGGTTCATCCTTTTTGCAATTACCTAATAATAGAACTAATAAACTAATTGATGCTAAAAGAAAAACAAACGATATTCTTTTCATTTTAGATTTTTTTAAAATTAACAAAAAGTGCTGACATAATTTCACAGAAACCAACTCCAATTTCACTTATTGAAAGCCAACACTTATAAATAATCATTGACTTCCTGATCGTGCCATCTGGTTAAAACATAGGATAAAAGAATACTACAATTTATGTTACCTCTCGATTATCCGATTAATTTCCATCAAATGTACACCTAAATAATAACGAAATCAAAAGAGCTTTTGTCATTCGCCATGGCGCAATTTTTGCGTCGTCTATAATTGTTATTAAATTTTGTAGTAATTTTGTGTTAATATCTTGCTTGTTCTGTTGCAGGAATATAAATGCCTGATAGAATTGATTAAAAATCAATAAACTATGAAAGAAATATTAAAAACTTTACTTATTTTCTGTATCTTCATTATTACTGGTTGTTGTTCGCAAACACGCACAGATAGAATCAAAAGTAAGGAACAAGTTATAGGCAGGTCCGGTATAACATTTGTCAGAGGAGCTGAATTACATTATATAATAGAGGGAAAAGGAATTCCATGTATTGTTCTTGGTCATTCATTAAGCCAACGTAGAATATTATCCCAGGAACTGAGGAATCATTTTATGTTTATTTTTTCGGATTTAAGGCATGATGCGCAATCCAATTGTTCATTGGATACATCTGAAATAAATCTTGATACTTACCTTGACGATATTAAAAAAGTTCAAGATACTTTGAATGTTAAAAAGATTGCCATTTTTGCTCATTCTCATCATGCATTTCTTGCAGTTGAATATACACGAAAGTATCCAGACAAAGTATCACATATCATTATAACCGGTTGCAAACCAAGCATTGCATGGGGCGCAGGTGATGAGTTCTGGGAATCAGATGCATCAGATGAAAGGAAGAATATATTTAACCAGAATTGGGAAAAACTTTCTATCGGTGATTTAAATCGAATGTCACCCAAAGAAAGATACATCAAAACATATATTGCAATGACTCCAAAATTATTGTATGATCCCAAAGGTGATTTGTCATATATTGTCGATGTAATTGATAATAACAAAGATGTATACCTTCATTTACAACTTGCCATTTTAGGTAATTATGATATTATCAAGGGATCTAAGATATCAATACCAGTGTTTCTTGCACTTGGCCGGTATGATTATGTATGTCCATACAAACTTTGGGAAGAAAGAAAAAGTGTTTTTCAAAATCTATCATACAATCTATTTGATAAAAGTGGTCACTTCCCAATGGTTGAAGAACAAGAATTATTTGACAAGAAGGTAATCGATTGGATTGGTAATCATTAGTTTAATAAAGAGTAAATAGTATTTATCAAAGCCGTTACATTTCAGTTGCGAAACAGAATAATCCGGATCCGGCATCTGTTTACAGCCAGGAATCAAAATGAACCAAATGGCTAAAAGAGAATTATGTATCGTCATAATATTATGTTTTTATTCGTGTTGTATTTGAAAAAGGATGATGCTGTGAAAGTCCTTTTGCTCTTCTCTGCGGTTTATGGATTTCGACGTATTAAATACCCCTAAGCTGCACTCTTAATTTAACATGCCAAGATCATTCCCAAAAGAATATAAAAAACCCTTCTCTGTTTTTCCCAATTCTATTACTTTTCCTGCATAACTAAGTTTCAAAGGATTTCCAAGTTTCGAGGTTATTGTTGCCTGTTTCAGTTTTCCGTTTTCCCAGTCAATATCCACTTCAAAACCTCCCCTGGCCATTAACCCATGAATGTATCCTTTCTTCCAGTCAGAAGGAAGTGCAGGCAGTAATTCAACCTCTCCTGCATGACTTTGCAGAAGCATCTCAGTTATTCCGGCTGTTCCCCCGAAATTTCCATCGATCTGAAAGGGAGGATGATTGTCAAATAAATTATTCAAAGTCGATTTTCTCAGCAAGGCAAGTACATTTTCATAGGCTTTATCTCCATCTTTCAGCCGGGCGAAAAAGTTGATTATCCATGCACGGCTCCAACCGGTATGGCCACCCCCGTTTGCAAGGCGATAATCGATTGTTTTTCTGGCTGCAGCAAGAAACTCTGCATTATACTGCTGGGTAATCTGATTCCCCGGATGCAACCCATATAGGTGAGAAATGTGACGGTGCCCGGGTTCAGGTTCTTCAAATTCCTCCGTCCATTCCATCAGACGTCCGTCTTTCCCTATCCGGATTGGAGCAAGTTTCTCAAGTGTCTTCTCCATTTTTTTTCGGAGCGGAGCATCTGTATTAAGGATAATACTTGCCTGAATTGTATTCTGTAGCAGATCTCTTATTATCATGTGATCCATTGTTGGTCCCATCACCATACTAGCCGTTTCGTTTACCCCCGGGATATTGAACCTGTTTTCCGGAGATATTGAAGGACCAGATACCAGATATCCGGTCTTCGGATTTACAACCAGCCAGTCAATACAGAAAATTGCAGCCTCTTTCATAATCGGATACGATTTTGTCCTTAAGTATTCTTTGTCTCCTCCGAACTGGTAATGATCCCATATATTCTGACAACTCCATGCAATACCCATTGGCCACATTCCATATCCGATTGATCCTGTTGGTTCAGTAAAGTGCCAGACATCAGTTGTATAATGAGCAACAATACCATTCATCCCATAAACCTCTTTTGCCGTGCGCCTCGCATTTGGTCGGAGGGCATCAATAAAATCGATGAATGGCTCCTGAAGTTCGGCAAGATTTGTAATCTCAGCAGGCCAGTAATTCATCTGAATGTTAATGTTGATGTGGTAGTCGGCACTCCATGGAGGACGCAAACCATCGGCCCATATTCCCTGAAGGTTGGCAGGAAGATTTCCTGGTCTGGAACTGCAGATTAATAAATAACGGCCAAACTGATAGTATAATTCAATTAGATCGGTATCAACGTAACCATTCTGCATTGCTGCTATCCGGGCATCAGTGGTGAAATAGTTACCGTCACCTGAACCCAGATCGAGATCAACCCTTTTAAAAAATGATTGATAATCTTTTAAATGAGCGTTTTTCAAATCTTCATACTTCTGGTTTATTACTCCTTCAATCTGGGTTTTTGTAATTTGTTCCGGATCTCCACCGTAGTAGTTTGTAGCACCGGTAAGAAAAATTGTAACACTGTTTGCTCTATCAATCCTGATGCTGTCGCCGCCCGAACTCATTGTTCCTCCATCTGCAATTAGTTTAAGACGGGAATACATTTTTACACCAACACTCTCCCCAACATGTTCATTCATAGTAATTTCATCGCCGGTTGCACTTATCGATGCTTTATTTCCTGCCCGTGAAAGGCGGGTAGTAAAGGTTAGTGACCCTGGTTTATCGGCTGTTAGTCTGATAACCAGTGCCTGTCCCGGTGCTGTTGAAAACACCTCCCTTAAATAATTAACCTGATTGGCGGTATATGAAACCCTTGATATTGCTTCCTCGATATTAAGGTCCCGACTATAGTTGCTTAGACCACGTTGAGAGCCAAAGTTCATGTAAAGGTCTCCCAGAGCCTGATAGGTTGCAGCCAGTTTCCTCGGTTTTTGACCCATTAAACCCTTCTGCGCCAGCTCTTCAGCCTCCTTATATTTTCCTTCAAAAAGAAGTTGCCTCACTTTAGGGAGGTTCTTCAGGGCATCGGGATTGGCATCCCAGCGCTCCTGTCCGGTCCAAACAGATTCTTCATTCAACTCGAGACGTTCATTTTCAACGTTTCCAAAAACCATTGCCCCAAGTCTCCCGTTTCCGACAGGCAGGGCTTCGTTCCAATTGTCAGCCGGTTTGTTAAACCAGATTCTCATCCTCGAGGGCGCATTCTGGCTATACGAAGAGGAAATATTTAGAAAAAACAATGAGACTGAAAGGGCAAGAAACAGCAGGTATTTTACTTTCATAACACAGATAAAATTAGGTACATGTAAATTTATCAGATTATAATTTAAATATGATAATGCAAGTAATTTAAAATTTAAACGCAAAGGGCGCAGAGACTTTATCAACAACAGGGATAGTATTAAGAAAAATATTTGAGCTGGAACAACAAGGTGCAGAACTCTTTTTCGGTGAGTTATCATTCGATATCAAAGACCTGATGCGGGTTGATAAGAATGGAAACGGATATATCAGCATTGTAAGGTTAACTGATATACAGGATAAACCCAAACTCTTTTCAACTTATATGCTTTCGCTTCTTGCAGAAATATACGGTCAGATGCCCGAGAAAGGAGATGCAGATAAACCGGAATTTATAATTTTCAACCGATCATCAATTCTGGTTCAGAAATATGGACAGACTATTGATCGCGAAAGTGCTTATGAAATTTTGAGTAAGAAGGTGGCAGAGGAATAGGTTAATGCTAATGTTGAGGGTGAAGAAAGGGCAGTACAACCCCCAAAACGGTATTCGTCAGCAACACCTTATGAAAGGAGTAGCAGAACGCCACAGGACCAGATGGTATAGTTAGTTGTCTTCGTGGTCTGCCGATGTCGTTGTTTTAGATAGTCTCGGCAGACGGGCAGGATTTGTCAGGTCGCGATTTAGTTGTCTCGGTGGCAAAGTCCGGATAGATGGGCAGTAATTGTCATGTCATGATAAAACTGTCTAAGTGGCGATGCAAAAACCATGACAACAGCGCGTCGACCAGCAGCCCTATTGACTTTGTCTCGGCAGCAGGATTAGTCACGGTACCGAAATTTTGATAAGTGGAAATGATTTTGATCGCATAGACTTATGGAGATGATTACTAAGCTGTCCGGGCTGCTGAAGGCAATTACCCATACCATCCGTGTTAGCGTTTCGTTGGGTTTGACAACTTCCATTCTGATTATACTTCATTATACCTATGCAAACGATTATTTCCTGATCTTCTCTTATTTTTAAAATAATCAATCAAAATTTAGTGGTTTACAACAAAAAAAATACCTTATCAAATTGTAAATTTATAATTATAGGACCACTTTATTAATCAAAGCTTCATGAGGAATTTAAAGGCTTAATCCTTTAGACAACGAACAGAAATGCCAGCCCGCCTATTGAAGTCGTTCCTGGATACACTGGCGTCAGTGTTGACCACATACCTCATCCAGGCGTTCGCAGGTGGGGATATCGTAGAACTCCACCAGATACCGTAGTTTCCAATGAGGCCGTACGACCCATTCCACTCACGGTAGCCACCCGGAACAGCTGTAAAGCCTGTTTCATTTGTTGCGCCTGTATTGGGGGTTGTCCAATGTGTTGTAACGGTTTCTTTAAGTTTGCCACCGGAAACACTTTCTCCTCCCAAATAGGTTGTTAAGGTTGTCCACTCGGCATCAGTAGGTAAATGCCAGCTTGTGGGACATACATTTTTACCCCCATTGCTTGCCACCTTAGTAGTCGCATTATTATCTACTGCATACCAGTTATATAGTCTCCCATAGGTAGTTGAATTAGCAGGAGTATAATTATAATCGCTATAGGCTCCTGTTGTTAATGCTTCCCATGTTGCATCAACTGTTACATTGGGGATGGCTGTGCCATCGTTATATTTGGTGGTTTTCAGGTTTTCTGCCATCCAGATTTGGGTGCCAATACTAACCACAGGATAGTTAATATTATCACCATCAGAACATGCAATGAAATTAAATGTAATTGTTTTGTCTGCTATAGGTATGTCTGTCATTATTGTGCTGTTATTACCTGATATACCTGTATATTTTAATCTTTGCCCCGCGTTATAAGCCATATCAATAGTAGTCTGAACTCCTTTGGAATCCTTTATTGATTTTTTCTCAGAAACTGCCTGAATATTGTTGCTTACCCTGGCAATAATGACTGTTCCATTAGATCTTCCATTGGAAAGCAGTTTCTCTGAGAATTGATAACCATTTCCCTGAACATTAATTATATATAATCCATTTTTCAAGCCTGAAAGGCTGAATTCCTGTGCATAATTTTCTACATAACTCTTAAATTGGTTTAATACTTTTCCTGTCATATCACAAATTGAAATAATTGCATCACCGGCTACCGGAGGAAGAATCTCCAGGGTTGATTTATCTGTCATCGGATTTGGATAAATCTTCAATCCTGAGGATTTCAGATTTTTAACTTCAGGAATACCTGTTGGTGTTGACAAGCGTAAAATATCACCTGCGTTTAAATTGACAATCAGACCAGATTGCAGGTTCTCAACTTTTACAGATGATAAACCGGTTCCTGCAAAACTGATAGAGTAAGGCTGTGCCTTAGCATGTAGGTTACAAAAAATAGCTAATAAAAACAATAACTTTTTCATAATTAATAATTTTGATGATAAGAAAATTCAATCGTTTTTTGTTAATCGTTTATAAAATAGATCAATTGATCTGAAATTTATGAAATTATTTTTAATAAGAAGCAAGTTTGTTTAACTTTTTTATAAAGTAAGCGGGAAACCACCAATGACGCAATTTTTACAAATCACGGTGAGAGATAATAGTGTCGCAGTTGCACTAAGTTGTCCAGAGCCTGCAATCACGATCTATTGTAAAGTACGAAATGTTTGTTTTCACGATATAACTCTCTGGTTGAAAGGCAAAAATTGCGACAACCTGTTTTCCTGTTCTTTTTAGTTAGCGTTCGTTTGGTCGTGGTCAATTTGTCCAGTAAAACAGGAGTTGTCTCCTCGATAAAAAGTTCATAATTTGGCTTGGAATCATCTCGGAAAGTCCTTTGCCAATGAACGCTAACGGCAGTTTGTCCAATAACCTTTTTTAGTCCATAATTTTTAATATGATTTAAGCCGGTACCGGCGACCACGGAAATTTTCTATCCCAAACATCTAACCGGAAAAAAGTAGTCTGAAAGGGGCTGATTTTTGATCTGTGTTGGTCTATTGTGCTCAAAATCATAGATAAAAGTATCCTCAGATACTCTCTCAGCTGATCTCTGGTCAAAATATTACCAATGCGCCGTAAGTTATATGCAATAAACATAAAACCCACATCTGCATTGCAAAAGCAGGTATTAAAGGGTAGCGAGAATGCTAACGCAACTATGAAAACCATACAGCTTAAAATTATTAAAACAGCTGCATGGGTTAAAGAAATGAAAACCAAGATAAAGATAGAGTTACCTCAGTTTTGCATGACAAAAAAGGAGCAGATCAAAGGCTATGAGATGCTGATCATGCTTCGAACTTAGAAATGTTAAATCGCAGTAACCCAAATATATAGTCTGACAATCAATTACATTCTGGGGAAAGGTATGCCCAAATAGAAGATTTTGAGCTAAAAGTTAACTCTGTTACGAAAATATCATCGTAGAATCCAGACAAAAATTTATAAATCTCATCTCAAAAACTAAATCTCGAATCCCGGCAAAATAATGACAAGCTCAAAAGTCAATTTTTTAAGGTTTCAGTTCATGAATCTTATTCAGGCAAATCAATCAATAGGTGGGATTGAAATTTTTGACCTTTAGGCTGTTTAGCATTTTCTTAAAAATTCAATTTCTTTAAAATTCTTTGTACTTCCCTTTCAACCTGTTCAAAGCCAGGCAGATCTTTAATCTGGTCATTCATTGATACCTGCCAGCGCCCTCTATATTGAGGAACTCTTTCTGACAATTTCGCCGGGAACATAAAAGATTTTAGTCCCTTGCCAGTACACTTATTATTGAATTCATTCATGCAAAGGTCAATATTTAGTCCATGTTTTTCCATTAAATACCAGATATCGTAAAAGTCTCTAGCCTGCATTCTCTGCATTACCGATCGCATTTTCTCAATTAAAACCTCTTCAAGTGGATAGCACAGAAGTTGAAAATCATCAGTATCAGTATAGACCTTGAATGCCTTTATAATAACTGGTTTAAATTCCATCTTTTCACTTCTCGAGATATCAACTTTAATTTTCTTACTACTCCTTTGTCCTCCCAACGGACCGATATAGCTGATATAGAAGTTTATTCCACCACCTTCATGTTCGTTGTTGTCAATGATTTCCAATGGGATATTTGCCTCCTCGCGAACGTATTCAAATATTTGTTTGAACCATTCAAAAATCTGTTCATTAGAAATACTATAATCAAGTAATGTAAAATCAATATCTTCAGAAGTAAAATCAATATCTTCAGAAAACTTATCACGACTCGTGATAAATACTCTTATCCAAAGTAAATCGTTATCCAAAGCATACTTACAAACAAGATTGCTAATCAGTGGTTTATCTCATTTACTTTTCAAAACAGCTTTGGATAACGATATTGATTATTTTGCAAAATTCTTCAGCCATTCCCTAAGTTTCGAGTCCTTTTCCCAGATGCCTTCATTTGCATGAACAGGTATGATATTGATATATGCAGCTTCCAGTGCTTCACGTTTTTGCTTTGAGTCGGCTCTTGCATAGAGTTCTGTTGTCTGTATCGATACATGCCCTAAGATATCCCGTATATAAACCAGATTTACACCGGATTGTAAAAGGTGCATTGCTTTGCTGTGGCGCAACGTATGCGGACTGATCTTTTCGGGTATAAGTTCAGGTTTGAGTATTCGGGCATTATTTGCATAAAGGTTCAGGATATAGGTCACACCTGAGTTTGTTAACTTTTCACCCCGGTTGTTAGCGAACAACGGCCGCTGGTTGTACGCTGGGGTATCAAGGTGGTTTTCCTTCATATAAGACACCAGCAACGTTACCTGCTCATTCTGTAATGGAACTATCCTTTTTTTGTTTCCCTTTCCAAAAATGGTAATGTAACATGGTTTGTTCAGATTTAGGGATGAAGGGGAAAGATCTATGAGTTCATGTACTCTTGCACCGCTGTCATAAAGCAATGCCAGCAGTGCAAGGTTACGCCGACCTTCCTTCGTGTTCACCGGTAACTGTTCCAGCAGGAACTTGATCCCTTCGACGGTCAGGTAATTGACAGAACTTCTATTTTCCTGCCTCTTAACCCTGATAGACAGGATGTTTTGCCATCGTTCAATGTGCTTGACATCTTCATATTGCATATATGTAAAAAATGAGTGCAGGGCGGCCAGCCGCTGGTTCCTGGTTGAGTTGGCGCATTTTCGTTCTTTCTGCAGCCAGTCAAGGAAGTCCAGAACGGTTTCCCTGTAAAAATGGTTGAAAGTCAGCCTGTCAGCTGCTATGTGCCTGACTTTATCCATATAAGTAAGCACGAGGGTAAAAGTATCGCTATACGACCTTATTGTATGGGAGCTGACTCCCCTTTCTCCGACAAGATATTCCGTGAAGAACTTTGTCAGATATTTTGCAAAAT
>JAPLEB010000051.1 GCA_026391555.1 Bacteroidia bacterium
CTGTTTCAGTTTCCCGGTTGAATGGAAATCTTATTTGGACAATTTCCGGCACCGATAGTGAATTATTTAGTCCGTCCTGGTTTGGAATATATTACAAATACTCATCCGCTTGCGACCGTCTCCTCTGGCTCGATGATATAAATATTGAAGGTAATTTCTATGAAGATAATGAAGCTCCTGCCGTTACCGGTTGTGAACCATCAGGAATGAAATCAGTGAAAATTACACTAAGCGAAGAACCGGCAGATGGGTTAATGATAACTGAAAATATTTCATTAAATACAGTGGGAAACAGGTCCATATCTATTACTAAGAAAATGGCATTAACCTATATAATTGAGTTTGGTAATGCACTCATTAACAAATCGTTAAATATACTGAATATCAATCAATTATGTGATAAGTCCGGCAATTGTGCCCAGAGTATTCAGGTGCCGTTTACCCCGGTATGGGCAGAGACAGGTGATGTGGTAATTTCCGAAATAATGGCCGACCCTCTGCCTGAGGTCTCTCTTCCCGGTAAAGAATATCTTGAAATAACAAACAGAACAGAATATTCATTCAATCTGAAAAACTGGAAACTCTCTTCTGAAAGCCAGAATGTACTGTTCCCTGAGACTACTCTCCAACCTTCAGGGATCGTAATAATACATGGTGTGGAATACTCTTCTGACTGGTACGGAGATGAATTAAAATCGAAAGGAGGGTGGTCGCTTGAGATGATAGATACCAGGTTCCCCTTTTTCCCGGAGGGGAATTGGATAGCATCTTCATCGAGGAAAGGCGGTACCCCCGGATCGGTCAATTCTGTATCGCTCAATAATCCGGATATTTCATTTTACGGAGTTCAGAATGTGTTTCCTGATGACAGCATTAATATAACTGTCAGATTTTCAGAACCGGTATTTAACCTTTCAGGGAAAATGGAAAGCATTAAGATCGGAGGGAAGCGCATAATTGATCTTTATCCGACCGATCCCCTTTTTCGGGTATTTTCGATTAAACCGGAGGAACCTCTTCTCAGGGGGGAGGTTTATCAACTCGATCTTTCAGGAGATATTAAAGATTTCGCCGGTAACGGAATGCAAAAAGAAAATTTTGCTTTTGGACTGCCGGACTTTCCGGAACCAGGAGATATACTGTTTAACGAGCTTCTATTCAATCCATTACCAGGCGATCCGGATTATATTGAATTGTTCAACTCTTCCGGTAAAGTTATTGATGCATCACGGCTTCAGCTTGTTTCTGTTAATGATGGCACTGGTGACACTGCACAAATTTCTCCGGTCTCCAATGAAAAGAGGTGTATAATGCCCGGTTCGTATTATGCCATAACCACTGACAAGGAAAGAATTTCTGACAGATATTTTTCGGCTAATCCTGAATTTCTCTTTGAGACAGGATCTCTTCCCTCAATGTCTGATGATGAAGGCCACCTGATCCTTTTTAACAGGGAGTTGGACATTATAGATGAGGTTTTCTACAATGAAGATATGCACTATTCTCTTCTTTCAGGATTTGAAGGAGTAGCCCTCGAAAAAACCGGGCCATGGAATATATCTCAGGAAAAGATTAACTGGCATTCCGCATCGGAAAGTTCGGGATGGGGCACCCCCGGGGCTCCGAATTCAGTATTTGTAGAATTGCCCACGGCTTCTGACAAAGTGGTTTTTTCATCGTCGAAAATAACCCCGGATAATGACGGTTTTGAGGATATTCTTGTAATTCAACTCAACCTGACAGGGAATGGTAATGTTGTTTCGGCGACGGTATTTAATGAAACAGGAAACTACGTTAAGAAAATCGCGACAAATATGTTTGCAGGGCCGGAGGCATCTGTAATCTGGGATGGAACAGCAGATGACGGATCTCCTGTAAATACCGGAATATATATTATTTTCATCACGTTGTATGACGATACAGGCAAAACAGAAAGGTGGAAAAAAGTATGTACGGTTTTAAGATGAATCCCCGCGAGCGCATTGGCTTCGCCGAGCTCGTAAACTCGGTTCTCCGTTGCTTGCTGCGGAGTCAGCGAGCATTAAGAAATTACCTTAGGGGATCGAAGATTCTTCGTAGCTTGCTGCGAAGAGCTTCAATTATTCCGGGATTATTATAAAGTCGAAATCATCTCCGTCATAATGGTTGTCATGCGGGCTTCGGTTTTGGCAGCCTCATGCTGAACCGACTGGTGTGTTGTGTATTCAATTTTCCCTTCAACACCCAGATCAGTAATAACGCTGACTGCAAAACATGGCAGATTCATGTGACGGGCGATTATAACCTCCGGAGTAGTTGACATTCCCACTGCATCGGCGCCGATTATCCTGAAATATTTGTATTCGGCAGGTGTTTCAAAAGTGGGACCACCGGTAGAGAGGTAAACCCCTTTGTGTATCTTAATATTATGTTCCTGAGCGATAAGTAATGCTTTCTTAATAAGATACTTATCGTATGCTTCACCCATATCGGGGAACCTGGCGCCTATACGATCATCATTAGGACCAATCAATGGATTTGGCAAAAGGTTAATATGATCTGTTATGATCATAATATCACCAATCTGAAAAGAGGGATTAACTCCACCTGCCGCATTGGAAAGGAAAAGGCATTTGATACCAAGATATTTTAAAACCCTCACAGGTAATGCAACCTGTTCAGGACCATAACCTTCGTAATAGTGGAACCTCCCTTTCATGGCAACAATTTTTTTCTTTCCGAATTCGCCATAGATAAGTTTGCCGGCATGACCTTCAACTGTTGAGAGAGGGAAATTGGGAATATCTTTATAATCTATCTCAATCCGGTTTTCAATTTTTGCAGTTAGTTCACCAAGACCGGTACCAAGAATAATACCGGCATCAGGGTTAATTATCCCTTTAGCCTCCAGAAATTCTGTAGTTTCGTTTATTTTTTCTAACATAGTTAATTATCAGATTATCAAACTTATCCTTATCGTTATTCAAAAATTGTATTCCAACAGGAATATAAAAAAATGCCGATCTGGCCGGTTCTGCAAAATTGGTAAATTCCCGCAACCTTACAGAATCTTTTTCAGTTGTAAACAGATACTTTGTCAGAGATTTAAGATTCTTATAGGCTGAGGAAATACTATAAATATCCTTCTCCTTAAAATTGTAATGATCGGGAAAAGAGAGATGGATTATCTCTCCGAAAGTCTTTTGAAGATACTCTTTAATTGGCAGGGGATTAGCTATTCCCGTTATGAGAACAATTCCGCAGCCTGCACATTGTGACATGTCTAAATGAGTTTCTTCCGGATCTTTAGAGTCAAATACAGGCAGGGGAGCTTTATATGTAATTGAAGTAAAATAGAGATTCTGATAAGGAGCTTTGTCAATCTCTTTTACAATCAGTCTTCTTTTGATAGGGCTAATATTTTCAGGAGATTTGGTGATCAGAATAATGTCGGCTCTTCTTATATTTCCTTTGCTCTCTCTCAGGCTTCCAAAAGGCATCATATAATCTCTTTCAATAAGTCTTTCAAAATCAGAAAGAAGTATCGAAAACCCTGGTGTTATTCTTCTATGCTGGAAACCGTCATCCAGAATTATTACCTCCGTTTCCGGGTATGCCTCTAAAATCCTGTTTACACCATGAACCCTGTTTCTGTCAACTGTCACCAGAACATCAGGAAACTTATGGAATATCTGCAAAGGCTCATCACCAATATCGCTGACCAGAGATGAAGATGAGGCGATTCTGAAATCACGGGTCTTTCTTTTGTAACCCCTGCTCAGTGTTGCCACTTTGAAGTTTCCCCTGAGTAATCCTGCAAGGTATTCGGTATGCGGTGTTTTGCCTGTCCCCCCAACAGCGATATTTCCGACACAAATAACAGGAAAGTGGAACTCCACAGAGGGAATAATTCCTGTATTATACATAAAATTCCGTATTCCGGTAATCAGTCCGTAAATAAGAGAAACAGGATAGAGAAAAATATTTTTACGGGTTCTCATATATTAATGAATATCAATAAAATAGGGGAGTCGTGCCTGTATCCCTGACAGATCTTTTATCTCCTGAACCATATTGTAAAACTTAACGGATTCACCTAACTCTTTTTTTAAAATATTCATTCTTATCTCACCGCCAAGCTGTGAAAGGAGTCTGATATAAGGGTCTTCAATTACCGGAAGTTCTCTTATTGACCATTTATCAATCCCTGCCAGGTTAGCAGCACCTTTAATAGCGGCATTAAGTCCTCCTATTTCATCCACAAGGCCAATTTTCTGAGCGCTGGTTCCGCTCCAAACTCTTCCCTGACCGATGCTGTCAACAGATTTAGCAGTCATTTTTCTCCCGGATGCAACTTTTCCTACGAAATCGCTATAAACCTTTTCAACACTCATCTGCATTACCTCTTTTTCATAAATGTTCATTGGCCTGTATATCGAAGGAAAATCTGAATTCTTATTTGTATTAACAATTTCTGTGGATAGTCCAAGTTTCTGGTCCAATAGTTTTCCTGCATTTGGTATCAGACCGAATACGCCAATGGACCCTGAAATAGTTGTCGGATTTGCATATATTTTTGTAGCAGGAGCTGAGATGAAATAACCTCCGGAGGCGGCATAATTTCCCATTGAGATCACAACCGTTTTAACTTTGGCAGCTAACTCCAGTTCCCGCCAGATAATATCTGAAGCTATCGCACTGCCCCCCGGTGAATTGACCCTTATAACAATTGCTTTTACTAATGTGTCGAGTCTTTCTTTCCTGATCACATCAGCATAATAATTTCCTCCGATGTTGTTTTCGTTTCCTTTGCCTGTAACAATAGTTCCCGATGCGTAAACTACAGCTATTCTGTTTTTTACAGAAATAGTCTTTTTAGTATCCGGGACTTTACTGTATTTGGTCATGGAAACAAGGTTGATATCTTTGTCTGTGCTGGTTCCTGACAGGGCTTTAAGTGTATCTATTAATGCATCGCGAAACATAAGTCCGTCAACGAGGTTATTCTCAAGGGCGTTGGTTGCAACGTTTCCTTCAAGATTATCAGCCAACCGGTTAAGCTGTTCAGCAGAAATGGCTCTTGATTTAGAGATGTATTCAATAACATGAGTCCATATAGATCCTACGTAATCTTTTATCTGTGCTTTATTTTCTTCACTTAACTTATCGAGGATAAACGGTTCAACGGCACCTTTAAATTTGCCATGACGAGTTACCTGTACCTCAACGCCGATCTTTTCCAGCGCTTTTTTAAAAAACATAATCTCGCTGCTTAAACCCTTGAAATCGACCATCGATCCCGGATTAATATAGATCTTATCGGCAGCTGTTGACAAATAGTAACACTCCTGTGTCAGAACATAATCAGAATAGGAGATGACAAATTTTCCATCCATCCTGAATTTTTCAAGAGCATTCCTTATCTCCTCAGTTGTTGCCCAACCTGATGAAAGTAGTCCGTTCTCTATCAAAATGCCCTTGATCTTTTTATCGGAAGAGGCTTTCTCAATGTTTTGCAGAATTTCATTCAATCCTGGCGCAGGAGTAAATGTCATATTAAACAGGTCAAATCCTGCAAGCGGGTTTTTGTTACCCCTGTCTGGTATGGTCACTCCAGCTTTCAGTACGAGGATCGAATTGTCACTGATTGAAGCGGGTTTATCACCCGATGCAACAAGAGCGCTTATACTTGCAAGCATAATAATAATGAAAAGAATAGAGGTAATTATTATCCCTGTTATTGTTGCCAGTGTGTATTTAAGGAAATTTTTCATCTTTTGAACGGTTTATGAAATAGATTATAAATATATAAAAAACAAAATGAATTTGTAAAGGTACGTATGTATTTAATACTTTTGATGAGAGATTGATTTGATTATGAAGATAGTTATTCTTGGTATTGGAACAAACACAGGAAACCGGGGAAGCAATCTAAAAGAGGCAGTTGTCAGGATTGAGGAATACATTGGAAGGGTTGTGAAATCGTCATCTGTTTATGAAACTGAACCCTGGGGGTTTCAGACCAGCGATGAATTTCTTAATATGGTAGTAAAGGTTGAAACGAAGCTAACACCTTCCGGACTGTTGGGAAGGATTCTTATGATCGAATCTTTGCTTGGCAGAATAAGGGGTGAAAAGCAATACGTCTCGAGGTTGATTGATATAGATATCCTTCTTTATGAAAATCTGATAATTGATGAAGAAAGTCTGAAAATTCCTCATCCGCTTTTGCATGAAAGAAAGTTTGTACTGGTTCCGTTATGTGAGATTGAGCCGGAGTTAATACATCCTGTATTGAATAAGTCTATTGCATATCTGCTAAAATCCTGTAAAGACCATAGCAAAGTGAAAAAACATGGATAGAAAAAGATAGATTCAACCCACCCCTTACCCCCCGCCGAAGCGGGGCAGGCTCTCCCAAGAGGGGATTCTTTCACACAATCCAATCTGCATGACGATAGGACTGCAAGACCACAAGACAATCAGACAATTACAGCAACCCATTATCAGCAAAACTATAATAATCCTTATCTGAAATTATCAGGTGATCAAGCAGTTGAATATCCATAAGATTCCCTGCCTCCTTTATCTTCTGAGTTATTTTAGTATCCGATTCACTTGGATTAAGATTTCCCGATGGATGATTATGGCAAACAATGATGCCGGATGCGAGAGATTCTATTGCCTTTTTCATCACCATCCGTACATCGGTAACAGTTCCGCTGATACCACCCTGGCTCAGTTTCATCCTGTTAATAACTTTATTCGACCTGTTGAGGAACAATATCCAGAACTCCTCGTGCGACAAGTCGGAGAGCAGCGGCTGAAAAATATCAGCGACATCTTTTGAGCATTTGATCTGAGTCACATCAGGAACTTCAGCCAGTTTCCGTCTTCGCCCTAATTCCAATGCTGCGACAATTGTAACAGCTCTTGCGGTGCCGATACCATGTAACTTCTTGAGGTCAGCTATTGTAAGTTTACCAAGACTATTCAGGTTATTGTTAACAATAGCTAATAATTCGCGGCCAAGATCAACCGCCGATTTTTCCTTTGTTCCCGAACTGATGAGGATTGCCAGTAATTCAGCATCGCTCAGACTGGCAGTACCTTTCTGAACAAGTTTTTCCCTGGGTCTGTCTTCAACAGCCCAGTCGGTAATTTTAAGAGACATGCAGCGATAATTTGAAATGCATACGCAAGATATGAATTTCAGATTACCAGACAATGATTCAGGCACAAATAAAAAAGAGGCTGTAACATAACGATACAGCCTCCTTATATATTATTGTACGATATTATAAGCTGTTCACATGCTTTACAAGAGATGACTTCAGGTTTGAAGCCTTTTTCTTGTGAATGATATTCTTCTTAGCCAGCTTATCGAGCATAGAGGTTAATTTTGGAAGCAGAACTCCGGCCTCTTCCTTATTGGTTGTTCCGCGAAGTGTCTTAAGAGCATTACGTGTTGTTTTTGCACAATACTTGTTAGCCTCTTTTCTTACTTCGATCTGCCTGATCCTTTTTTCTGACGACTTATGATTTGCCATTGTATAAATATATTATCTTCAAACTCTTTAAAATTGTAGTCCATAGGGGAATCGAACCCCTGTTAACAGGATGAAAACCTGACGTCCTAACCACTAGACGAATGGACCGTGCAAAGAACTTTAAAATGCGGATGCAAAGAAAAGATGTTTTTTTCGATCTGCAAAATATTTTGACCTAAAAAACACTCTGATTGGAAAGGTCCTGTTTATCCAATAACCGGGTAAGATCAGAACCGTCAAAATCTCCGGAGCTCATAAAAAGATAAACCGGGCATGAATAATTTTGAGTTTTTATTAATGAAAATAATTCTTCAAAGTTATCATACACACTGATATTTTCTCCGCCAAATGCTTTAATTACAACTTCTTTTGAGAGAGGCTTCAGTTTCTTTAATTCAATTGCATGAGGGTTAAAATAGATAAATGCAACCGTTGCATTCTCAAGCGTTCCCTTATAAAGAGGCAGGAAGTCATTATTCAGACTTGAATATGTATGCAGTTCCAGGCATGCTATGATCTGCCTGCCAGGATACCTTGCAACAATGGCATCTACCGTGGCTTTCACTTTTGATGGAGAATGTGCAAAATCGAGATAAACCACTCCTTTTTCATTCTCTTTCAGTTTCTGCAGTCTCTTTGAGGTACCTTCAAAGCTTTTTATGGCTGCATAAAAATTCTCTTCAGAAACTCCGGAAGCAAGACAAGTCTCCTTCGCCGCGGAGAGGTTTTGCATGTTATGCTCTCCAAATACCTTTACCGGTACCACACGGTTATGAGTAGCCGCATAAAATCCGGTTTTATTCTGAAAGTAACCATGAACCTTATAGGGGATCTTTCTGATATTATCTCCTGAAGCCAGGGCTATCTTTTTTACTTCAGCATCGCCATCAAAGTAAATAAGAGATCCTCCATCAGATATTTTTTCGACGAAAATCTTAAATTGTTCGATATAGTTCTCAAAGGTCGGAAATACATTCATGTGATCCCAGGCAATACCATTAAGTATCGCAATATCAGGCATATAAAGATGAAACTTAGGTCTTCTGTCAAGTGCCGATGTGAGATATTCATCTCCCTCAAAAACAGCAATCTGAGCTTCATCCGATAAACCTGCCATCGTCTCGAATCCATCAATAATGGAGCCGACCATGTAATCAAATTTTATTCCCAGGAATTTGAAAACATGCATTATCATTGCTGTGGTTGTGGTTTTGCCATGGCTGCCTGCAACGACGATCCGTTTTTTGTCTTTTGTCTGTTCGTAAAAATATTCAGGGAATGACATGATTTTTATCCCGAGTTCATTTGCTTTTATGAGTTCCGGATTATCTGATTTTGCATGCATTCCCAGGATAACTGTGTCGATATCAGTAGTTATCAGGCCGGGATCCCATCCAAATTTTCCGGGGAGGAGGCCGTAATAAGCAAGTCTCGACCTGGACGGCTCAAATATCTCATCATCCGAGCCTGACACGATATATCCCTTTTTATGAAGAGCTATTGCCAGGTTATGCATCACTGCTCCGCCAATAGCAATAAAGTGTACTTTCATCTTTCACATCGCATATATGAATGCATTTCCATAACGACTCCGGTTTGTCATGAATCGATGCAGTAAAGTAAGTTAAAAATACCGATAATAGCGATCTTGTTGTTAATGTTCTATATTTGTATAATAGATATGAAGGTAAGGTATATAATATGAAAGTTCCTTCAAGACGCGATTATAAAAACGGACATTCCGTCGGACTTCTCAGAAGCGGAGAATCATATTTTGCCGCTTGTGAGAGGGCTATTGATGAGGCAGAGCTTTACATCCATTTTCAGACATATATTGTTGATGACGACGAGACCGGCAGGCGTATTGTAAATGCCCTTAAAAGAGCCGCGGAGAGAGGAGTAAGGGTTTATTTTCTGCTTGATGCTTATGGTGGAGGCAGCTTTTCGAAAGATCTGATAAATATAGTTGAATCAGCTGGTATTCTTTTTCGGAAGTTTTCTCCGGGATTCATTACCAACGGGTTTCAATTCGGTCTCAGGCTACATCATAAAGTTCTTTTGGTTGATGGTGATATTGCAATAATTGGTGGAATGAATGTTGCCAACCGATACCATGGTACCCCTGATTTGAAAGAGTGGCTCGACTTTGCACTTAAAATAAAAGGTCCTGAATGTGCCCATGTACTGCTCATTCTTAAAAGACTCTGGAACAAAGCATTTATTTCCAGGAAAGAGCGTTCGCGGGAAACGGTTCACCATCCGGTTCGCTATAACAATAATGTGAAAGTAAAAGTATTACAAAATAACTGGTACCGGAATAAAATAGAAATATTGAAAAGCTATCGCTCTGCTCTGAAACATGCACAGGATAGAATGATAATTATGGCAAGTTATTTTCTGCCAGGACGAAATGAGCGAAAGCTTCTAAGAAATGCAAGTCGCCGGGGTGTTGACATTAAGATCGTTCTTTCAGCAGAATCTGATGCACCGGTATTTAAGAGGGCAACCAATTTTCTTTATGATTTTATTCTGCGGAATAATATTAAGATTTACGAATACCTTCCATCAAATCTGCACGCCAAAGTAGCAACAGTTGATGGTAAATGGAGCACGATCGGCAGCTATAACCTGAACCACCTGAGCGATTATGGTAGTGTGGAGATGAATGCTGACATCCTCGATACCCTTTTCGCAGGGCAATTTGAGGAACTTCTTAAGGGGATCATTGAAAAGGATTGCCGCCAGGTTACATTTGATGAATATATCCATCGAAAAACCTGGTTTTTCCAACTTTCCGACTGGTTCTCGTACCAAATGATAAGGATACTGATGAGGATTATGTTCATGCTTATTATAAAACGCAAAAAAACTTTGTGACTATTTTATTCCTTAGGCATGTATTAAAATACTTAGAATTGTAAAATATTTTTGGATATGAAGCTCCACCTTTTTAATATTGCTAATTTCCGTGTCGATGGCGGTGCTATGTTTGGAGTTGTTCCTAAAGTGTTGTGGTCAAGAGCTTATTCTTCCGATGAGAATAATCTCATCGTTCTTACACTGCGATCACTCGTGGTTGAAACAGATGGACGTGTTATTCTTGTGGATACAGGCTGGGGAGATAAGCAGGATGAAAAATTCTTTCGGCATGTTTATCTGCATGATGGAGAAGGGCTTAATGAAGGGTTAAGACGAAGGGGGTACAAACCTGAAGATATTACTGATGTGGTTCTGACGCATCTTCATGCCGATCATTGCGGAGGAGGGGTGAAGAGAAAAGAAGAAGGAAACGGCTATGAGCTGACCTTCCCGGAAGCTACCTATCACGTCAGTCGTACCCAGTGGGAGTGGGCTCTAATAAATAATATCAGGGAAGCTGATTCATTCCTCGATGAGAATATAATTCCCCTAATGGATAGCGGTCATCTCAATCTGGTTGATGAAGAAGAGGAATTATTCCCCGGTTTCTCTGTAAGATTTTATTACGGACACACCCCCGGCCTGATGATACCGGTAGTTAAATATAAAGATAAAACCCTGGTATATACCGGCGATCTCATTCCAACAGTTGCACATATACCGATTATCTGGAATATGAGCTATGATATTGAATCGCTTAAAACAATAGAAGAAAAGGGAAAGTTTCTTAATGAAGCTCTGGATGGGGGTTACATTCTTGTATTTCAACACGATGAACATGTTGAGTGCTGTACTCTTGAGATGACTCCCAAAGGCATAAGAGCTAAAGAAAAATTTGATTTCAAAGAGATTCACTAATCATTGTTAATATAATAACATAACATATATGGCAGATTTTATCTATGAGAAACCTTTTCAGATTGAGAGGGACTCAACTAATTACAGACTGCTTACAAAAGATTATGTGAAAGCTGTTGAAGAAGGGGGAAGAAAGATACTTAAAGTGGATCCAAAAGGGCTTGAACTTCTGGCAAAAGAGGCTGTATCTGATCTCTCTTTTTATCTCCGGACTTCTCATCTTGAAAAGCTCGCCAAAATCCTTGATGATCCGGAAGCAACAGATAATGACCGTTTTGTGGCATATATGATGCTTCGTAATACTGTGATATCATCAAAAGAGGATCTCCCCTGGTGCCAGGATACAGGTACTGCAATAGTGATTGGGAAAAAGGGGGAAGATGTATGGACCGGAGGAAAAGATGCAGAACACCTGTCAAAAGGTATTTATGCGACTTTTAAAGAGAAGAACCTCAGGTATTCACAGATTGTCCCCCTTTCAATGTTTGAAGAGAAAAATACCGGAACAAACCTTCCCGCCCAGATAGATATTTATGCTACGGAAGGCAATACCTATGAATTTCTTTTCATAACAAAGGGCGGAGGCTCGGCTAATAAGACTTTTCTCTACCAGCAGACCAAATCGTTACTTAATGAAGAGTCACTCATTAAATTTGTTAAGGAGAAGATAAAAGAACTTGGCACTTCAGCCTGCCCTCCATATCATCTTGCACTTGTAATAGGAGGGACATCTGCGGAAGCGACACTTAAAACGGTTAAGGAAGCTTCAGCTGGTTACCTCGACCACCTTCCTGTAACAGGTAATGCAAGCGGACGGGCATTTCGCGATATTGAATGGGAGAAGAGGATTGAGAAGATATGTCATGAATATGGTGTGGGCGCACAATTCGGCGGTAAGTACTTTGTTCATGATGTCAGGGTAATACGACTGCCCCGCCATGCTGCTTCGTGCCCTGTCGGACTGGGAGTAAGTTGCAGCGCCGACAGGAATATTAAGGCTAAGATCAATCAGAGTGGCATTTTTCTTGAAGAACTTGAAAGAAATCCTGCGCGTTTCATGCCATCAAAAGCACCCGAGCTTGAAAAACCCGTTGAGATCAATCTCGATCTGCCGATGAAAGAGATCCTTTCGGAACTGACAAAATATCCTGTTAAAACAAGGCTGAATCTTACCGGAACGCTTATCGTTGCAAGGGATATTGCACATGCACGGATTAAAAAAATGATTGATGAAGGCAGCCCAATGCCCGAATATTTTAAAAACCACCCGATTTATTATGCCGGACCGGCAAAGACACCAACCGGAATGCCATCAGGAAGCTTCGGACCGACAACAGCCGGACGAATGGATTCGTATGTTGATCTTTTACAGAGCTTAGGAGGGTCATTAATTATGGTAGCAAAAGGTAACCGAAACAGAGAGGTTATCGAGGCTTGTAAAAAATATGGAGGGTTTTTTCTCGGGTCAATCGGCGGGCCGGCAGCTATCCTTGCTGCAGAGAATATAAAATCGGTGGAGATGGTTGATTTTGAAGACCTTGGAATGGAAGCGGTCCGAAAAATTCAAGTGGAGAATATGGCGGCTTTCATTATCACAGATGATAAAGGCAACGATTTTTTCGACGAGTACAATAAATAATTAAAATTGTAGGAACATGCCATGGCATGTCCCTACTGCAGAACCTCAATTATAAAAATATCATGCCTGTCAAGATTCAGCCAGTATTTAATCGAATTTTTCCTGACCAGTTCCCAGTAAATATTACTGTCGAGGCCGTATACAAAATTTATCTCTTTCAGTTCAGAACTGATCTTCTCTGCGATTTCAGGTCTTAACGTCAGCCTTATTTTTTGGTTTAGATATTTAAATTCAGCAACCGGTCTGGTGACAGTATCAATGCTCACTGTAAGAAGTCCATGACCTGGTGTTGCTCCTGTGCTTACCTGCAGCCCGTCATTCATGCAACTCAGCGGAGGCACCGATCCTGCAAAAGAGGTAGCTCTGAACTCATCAACTCCCGTGTCAAAATATTCCCTTGCCCTTATTCCCATTTTAACCCCTATAATAGCAAATACACCAAGATGCCGGTGCAACTCATTTGCTATTACGCCTGATATCCATTCATCTATTCCGTATTTTTTAATAATATCAGTTACAAATAGCTCAATATCAGCAGAATAGAATGGCGGATCAACAGGAAACTCCTTAATTACCTGGTTTTTAGAAACTGTTTCACCGGCAAGTATTTTAAGTGAGTTCTCTCTCAGTATCGTGATGTTTTCAGGGGTACTCTCAAAATTATCAGCTTTTGTATCGTTTTGAAAAAGTCCGGGGGAATGTAGATAAAGGACAACCATTTCATCATTCATGGTATATGAATATTTATGGTTTTTTGCAACCGCTGATCTGAAGAATCCGGAAATCCTGTCCGCATAAATTGTTGGTATCTCTGAAATTGCTTTTATCATGGCTTCATTGTAATAGATCTCTTCCCCAAAACCGCTGACCACTCTGACTGGAATATCTCCATCTAAAACCTTTTCAGCCGACAACATATCGATTTTATAATTAAATCCATCTTTATTATAAGGTTGACCGGCACCCCAAATGATCTCTTTCACCTGTTGTTTGAAAACAGGAATCTCCTTCATAGCTAATGAAGCTGTTGACATACCTCCCAGGCAAATAAAACTCACTTTCGTTTTTTCAACTGAAAGGATCTCTTTTATTAAGCTGATGCAGTCCGGTGCATTTTTCTCATCCAAACCACTCTCTTCTCCCCATTCAGCATTTTGTGCAACCGTGAAGTCCGGTGATTTGAAATTACAGATTCTGTTAATTCCGACAGGCACACCTTCGTGGTAAAATGAGTTGAGCAGGCTTCTTACCTTTATATATACGGTACCTGTATTGAGTGCACCAGGGGAAACTGTTATTGCCAGAACCCTGACGTCGGGAGAAGCCAGCAGCATGGTGACAGCTCTCATATCATCTATGCCTCCGTCAGTGTCAATTATCACATAATGGTTTGGTTTCCAGGGATGTGAAAAAAGGGCAAGATTGATCGTAAGTCCTAAAATAAGAATTAGAATCCTTTTCATTCAATTTGGGATTTAGTTGCAAAAATACTATTTACCCTGTTATGCTTAACTCTTAATAAACGTTAAATATTTTGTTGAAAGTGATTTAAGCATGTCAGGGATGAAAGATATTTTTTTATCTTGGCCTCACAAATTAAATTATGAAGAGATTTCTATTATGGTTATTCACGGGATTAATTTTCGGGGTATTGATTATGCTTGGTGGAGGGAAAGCTCTTCAGATGACATCAACCAATAATTACTGTGTCACCTGTCATATTCATCCCAGGGCAGATGCATCATGGAAAAAATCAGTGCATTATGAAACACAATCCGGGTACAGGGTTGCCTGTGTTGATTGTCATCTTCCTCCGAAAGGCGATGGATATCTCTGGGCAAAAGGAACAACAGGCTTACGTGATTTATGGAGCAAGTGGACAAAAGATTCCTCTTCCTTTAATTGGGAAGACCGTAGGAGACTTGAAGTTGCACGGGGTTATGTTTATGAAAGTAGTTGTATAAAATGTCATGAAAACCTTTTCCCTGCAAAACTGACAAAAGCCGGAGAGGATGCACATCTTTATTATACCCGGCAGGAAAAAACACCTAACCTGCACTGTATCAATTGCCATCTGAATTCAGGCCATTATATAGAAGGCTATACTCATGGAAGCGATACTACTTTTGGAATAGTATCTGCAGCACCAAAAGAAATTTTTACCGAACCGACACCAGTTACCGGATT
>JAPLEB010000115.1 GCA_026391555.1 Bacteroidia bacterium
TATCGTGGAAAAAACCCGTGAAATCATCAGGCCTGGAAGAAAAGTGCCAAGAGAAATTAAGCAAAAGCGACCTTATTCGATGAACTACAAGCGATTATAACAAAATCCTTAACTAAACGACATTGAATAGTGAATAGTGAATAGTGAGTAGTGAGTAGTGAGGTAGTTGAAAAGAATGGGATAGAATAAAATTTGATTATCTTTGCTTTATGAGAACAACAACAAAGAATATTGAATCAAAAATCAGCAGATTAACTCCGTCATTAATTGGAGAGTTAGACCTTTTTTTAGATTACTTAATTAACAAAAAGGTAACTCATAAACCTAAGAAGTTAAGGCAAGATTGGGCTGGAGGATTAAAAGATATAAAGATATCAGCCATTGATTTGCAGAAAAAAGCATTGGAATGGAGGTAAAAGAAAGATATTTGGTTGATACCAATGTATGGCTGGAAAGGCTATTGGATCAGGATAAATCTGAGATCGTTTCTAAGTTTTTAGATGTGACTCCAATAGAAAAGCTGTTCGTTAGCGATTTTTCAATTCATTCTGTGGGAGTCATCCTATCCAGATTAAAGAAATTTGATATTTTAGAAAAGTTCATAAATGATTTATTCGTTAATGGACTAATAGAACAACTATCCCTTGAACCAGTTGATATAATTGATGTTATTGCTAATATGAAGAAATTCAAACTTGA
Source organism: Bacteroidia bacterium (assembly GCA_026391555.1). Classification (GTDB taxonomy): domain Bacteria; phylum Bacteroidota; class Bacteroidia; order Bacteroidales; family VadinHA17; genus LD21. The sequence continues at coordinate 700 of JAPLEB010000115.1, forward strand.
CTTTGACGATTCTTACCAATTCTCCGTTACTCAGAAATTTGATCTGACCTTAATAACATTTGATAAGGACTTTAATGCAAGAGGGATTAAGAAAAATACTCCTGATGAGATAATTGGCCCATTTGAATAATAACCGGCACTGAATTCATTGAGGTTAAGAATAAGACAAAAGGGAAGAGCACAGGGCTCAGGGCAAAGAGCGGAGAGCGTAGAGCGTTTCAAGTAGTCAATGCCTGAAACCCTGAACCGAGCCGCAGGCGAGCTCGGCGAAGCCAAACCCTGAAACGATTAAAAATGTTTCAGAGTTCCAGAGTCTCAGAGTTCCAGAGTTGGACAACCCTGAAACCCTGAACCGAGCCGCAGGCGAGCTCGGCGAAGCCAAACCCTGAAACCCTTATGATACACGTTCGATGCTGCCAAACAAAAATGTTTGTTATTGACAAACAAAATCATATCTTTTTAAAAAACAGTAACTTATGTTGTTGAAATCTGAAATAGCCAGAATATCGGAATTTTGATGATAACCGCTTGTATGGCTTTGATATCTCACGGCTCATGTTATTCCTGCCGGCAAATTTTTAGCTTGCTGCGAAGGCCACAAGTAAGCAATACTGTTTATTCAAAACACAAAATATGTTCTTTCTGCCTTGTTTCCGCGCACTTGTGCGATTTTATTTATGCGCCGGGAGTTGTGAATTTTGAAGTATATTCCTGAAATATCGTCTATTTTAGGATCAATATCCAAAAAAGTTCAATATCTTTGTTCTATTATGGAAAAATTTGAACGTTTTCTAAAAATTGAATTACCTGCAGGACAATCTGCATTTCTTTTGGGACCCAGAAAGACCGGCAAATCAACCTTATTGCATACACAATTCCCTTGCAGCAAGATTTTTGATTTTCTGGATACGGATTTGTTTTTCAGGTTTTCAAATCGACCGGCTCTGCTTATGGAAGAGTTAGATGCCCTGTCGCCGGACAAGCTCAGTGAACCTGTTATTCTTGATGAGGTTCAGAAGATACCCGGAATTCTGGATGAAGTACACCGCCTGATAGAGAACAGAGGAGTCCGGTTTATCCTTTGTGGCTCCAGTGCCCGTAAGTTAAAACGAGGCCAGTCCAATCTTTTAGGAGGCCGCGCATGGAGGTATGAATTGTTTCCATTAGTAACACCTGAGCTTCATGAATGGAAACTTCTGGATGTATTGAATAAAGGGATGATCCCTTCGCATTTTCAACAACCCGATGCAAGAAGATCCCTTAAAGCTTATGTCCAGGATTACCTGATGGAAGAGGTATTTCAGGAAGGACTTGTGCGCAATATTCCATCTTTTTCACGATTTTTTGATTCGGTTGGATTTTCTCACGGGGAGATGACAAATTATCTCAACATTTCGAGAGACTGCGGTGTCGATTCCAAAACCGTCAGAGAGTATTACCAGATACTTATCGACACCCTGATGGGAATAATGATAGATCCTTTTAAGAAACGTCAGACACGTCAGGTTATTACCCGGACTCCAAAATTTTATCTTTTTGATACCGGAGTCGCCGGAGCAATAACAAAAAGGATTATTCATGAGGAGCGGGGCGAATTATTCGGAAAAGCTTTCGAGCATTTTATACTTACGGAGATTGTTGCTTTTCGTTCATATCTCAATCTGGATTTCGAAATCGGGTATTGGAGAACAAAAACCGGTTTGGAAGTGGATTTTATTCTTGGTGACGGCGAAATTGCCATTGAAGTAAAAGGCTCTAATCGGGTTGATTCAATCGATTTAAAGAGTATCCGCACCTTTCATGAGGAATTGCATCCCCGGAAATGTATTGTAGTGTGCAATGAATCATCAGAACGAAAAGTGGGAGAGATCAATATAATGCCTTACAGAAAATTTTTGACAGCCCTCTGGGAAAAGAGAATTATTGCCTATTGACTTGTTTTCACTCCTTACTACCTGCTACCTGTTAATTTTTTGTCTTTAAGTCCCTTCGTCACCCTGTTATAAAGCCACAAAATCCTGCTATTAAATCCGTACCGCCATTTACATGGGACATAAATCTTTACGAGCCGTACCTTCTTCCCCGCCCGGTAACTCACCGCCACCCCCATAAGCTGCCCGATGGGCCATGGCTCATCAGGCTCCATCCTCGAATCACCACGGGTAATAAGTTGCACATTGCCGGAACCGCACCCGATTATTTCTATCAGCCGGTGCATCACTAATATGCCGTTATGTCGTTCAGTCGTTATGTTGTTATGCATTTGTGCCGTTGCGCCTTTATCCATACAAACCACTACCATTCCCGGAAGCGGTAATTCTTCCTTTCCCAATGGCTTAACAACGACTTTGTCGCCGGGACTGAAAGTCGGGAACATACTGTAACCTGTTGCAGGCAGCTCAACCGAATTGCCCGATTCAAGTACCGCTGTTATTATCCCGGCATCTCTATCAAAAGAATTGTCAGAACCTGTTATACGTGGCGAAAATGAGTCCATACTCTATATGATAGTACATTATATAAAACATTACAAGTTAATTATAACAACCACATCAGCTTACCAATTCTGAGCGGATAATAGAACAACGCTTTTATCCCGGTGCATTTGTACCGCTCTTTCATCCATTTTACAGAAGGGAAGATATCGCCAATAATATACCGAAATCTTTGTCTCACAGGGATAGAACTTATATTTGCTATATATGCAGCTTTACGATGTTCCTTTTTTATCTCCTGTTTGGGATTTGAGATGAAATGGTCAGGTATTTTTATGGTGCCGGTTTTATCGAGTAGCATAATATCGCTATATAGCCGCAGCTGGCAATTGCCTTCCAGTGCATGCCTCTCAAAATGATTAATAAGATATTTTTGTTGTATCTCTTTGGGAAGAATCGAGGCTTTTGTGTCGCCGATAAATATTTCGACAGCATCGTCAAACGGATCAGAATAGCCGATTTCGCCGGCTGTTTTAGTGTCAAACAGTTTATGATGGATCTCGATTGCATACCCGTTTTTGTACAGAGTAGGCAGGTGTTTGCCGATATCGACCATAATCTTTTTATGCAGGGGAGATTTAATCAGTCCGTGAGAAAATCCTTCCTGCTGTAACAGGTACCAGGCTTTAAGTGAATCATCGCGTTTCACGAGAACATCGTTGTCGTTCATCTGTCGCAACCCTTTGGCGTCATATATAGTATGTTCGAGGGCCATCCCTTTAAGAAGAACATGTTTTATGCCGGCATTACCAAGGATTGTATTAACCTCTTTCCAACGTTCTGTCAGCCAGGCGTTGCGTACCATGCTTTGCAAATAGCCATTTTCAAGAATTGCCATGGCATCTTCCGGTATCTTCTTCTCAAGCCCGGCCTCTTTAATATTATATGCCGCCAGGGCAATTATACCATGGGCATTTATCAGTTCAACCATCTCATGCCAATCCCGAACCTCTCCTGTCAGTTTTGATAAGGGTTCCCTGTTTGTTTCATCAAAAGGATAACGACATAATAGGAACAAAAGCTCTCTCATAGGAGAACAAAGTTAGTGTATTTCTATTTAACGCCTCACCCCTCACCACTCACCTCACCCCTCATGCCCTTAGCCATGCAACTTTCCCTCATAAATTTTTGTCATAAAAATCACATCTGATTTGCAAAGTTGAAAATATTGAGTAAATTTGTTACTCATTAACCTGACATGATGCTAAAAAGCCTGATAACTTCACAAACCAGGATTAAGCTTCTGAAAAAGTTTTTTCTTAACAGCAGCACTAAAGCTCACCTGCGTGGGTTGGAATCTGAGTTTGGGGAGTCATCCAATTCCATCCGCATAGAGCTTAACCGCCTCGAAGGGGCAGGATTGCTCAAGTCCCTCCGCGATGGAAATAAAAAAGTTTACCAGGCAAATTGCATCCACCCGCTTTACATGGATATACATAATATTATTTTAAAAGAGTCAGGGATCGACCGTGTGATAGAGAAGGTTATTTACCGTATAGGCCACCTTACATGTGTTTATCTCACCGGCGATTTTGCCCGCGGTAAGGATAGCCCGGTGATAGAACTGATTTTGGTCGGTGCTGACATAGACCGCGAATACCTTGCAAGAAAAGTGATCCAGGCTGAGGAGCTTGTAGGACGAAAAGTAAGCTGTATTGTTCTTGAACCCGATGAAGCCGACAATCATCTTCTGAAAATGAAACCGTCAGATCTCTTGCCTCTTTGGAATAGCGAAGAGAGCAAACTGATGTTACATCATTCCGGATCAACCGGAACATGATGATGAAGATATAAACAGCGTGTTTCGTAATTAACGAAAAGCGCTGCAAAACGAGACCTATTGCCCTTGTTAGTAACATTTGACAATGTGACTGACGGGGCGGAAGCTTGCTCGGATTTTATTTTAGGTCTCTGCCCCACACCCAAAAATCAGATATTTTATTTAAGTTTTGTTCATTTCTTTTGCATGCCCAAAAGAACCGAGCAGAGCAGTAACCTAGGATTGGATATGTGGAGATTTTCTGCGAGCTCGCCAAGCCGTAACTGTCAGTTGGCCAGCTATGGCTTACCAGGCTTACAGCAATTAAGGTAAATAAATGGATTTCAACCGGCCTCAGAGAATTTTGGGTTCAAGCGACTGTTTTGAAGCTTGCTGCGGTGGCCTTCTGCAAGCAATACTGTTTGACCCTGAGCAAAGCGAAGGGGAGTTGTATTGCGCGGGCAAGCTGAAAAACAGGAGCCCCAAAATTATCTGCAGCCTTGATTTTTCTTTGGTTACTTTCTTTGTATCAAGACAAAGAAAGTAACATGCTCTTCGGCGAGCAAAAAATGAACAAAAAAATTATTAATACAAAAAAGTAACCGGGGTTGGAGAAACTCCACAAATAATATATGATATAAAGAAAATGAGATTTCAAAAATAAAATAAAATATGAAAAACCTTACTCCAATTTTAGCAATAGCAATACTAATAACTACCGGCTGTACAAGCCAAAAAAAATTAGCTTACTTAAGCAATCTTCCGGAAACCGGCGGCGAAGAGACCTTCACGATGGAGATCCCTGACTACAGAATTCAACCCCGCGATATCCTTTATGTTACGGTAAAAGCCATGACACCCGATGGTACCATAAAAGACTTTCTTACCTCCTCGGGGATATATGGAGGGTCCTATAGCGCCCAGGGCGAATCGGGAGGATATCTTTATGGATATGATGTAAATTCTGAGGGGAACATAGTTTTACCGGCAGTCGGAGCTATAAAAGTCGGAGGGCTTACTCTTGAAGAAACAAAGAAGTTGCTTCAGACCTCGGCCGATATGGTATTTAAGAACTCAACGGTGGAAATTAAGTTGCTGAGCTTTAAATTTACTGTTATCGGTGAAGTAAGAGCTCCCGGGACATATATTAATTATAATAATTATCTTACAGTTCTTGAAGCTATTGGCCGCGCCGGAGGTGTGGGAGACTATGGCAATCGCAATAATGTTCTGGTTGTTCGCCCGGTGGACAAAGGAACCAAAACATTCAGGTTAAATTTGCAGGACAAAAACATTCTCTCTTCAGAAGCATATTTTCTTCTTCCTAATGACGTAGTAATAATTGAGCCTTTAAGTCAGAAAATCTTCAATATGAACCTGCCGACGATTTCGTTTATTTTCTCTACAGTAACTTCAACAATTTCGATGACGTTGTTGCTGATTAATTATTTAAAATAAGTTCCGTGTTCCGTGTTCCGTGTTCCGTGTGAAACAAGTCAGATATGAAAGTTACAAAATTTGAAGATTTGGAGATATGGCAATTGGCCAGGGAGTTATGTAAGTATGTTTTTTTTGTAACTTCACGGGAACCTTTCAGTAAAGACTACAGGTTTCGTGATCAGATTAGGGCAGCTTCAGGTTCAGCAATGGATAATATATCAGAAGGATTCGAACGCGGAGGAAATAAAGAGTTTATCCAGTTTCTGTCCATTTCAAAGAGTTCCTGTGCAGAAACCCGATCACAGACCTATCGTGCATATGATCAAACCTATATAACTGAAGAACAATTTAATGAACTTATGTCCAAAACGGATTTGATATCACGAAAAACCGCAAACCTTATTCAACACCTTAAGGGAACCTCCTACAAAGGTCCCAAGTACGAATAAAATGACATCACCCGGCACCCGGCACCCGGCACAAAGATAACCCGGCACCCGGCACCCGGCACTCAACCAACCCTCAAATACCATGGAACCAACCAACTACACTCCTCAACCAAATTTAAATGACGATGACAACATCGACATAAAGCGCTACCTGTCTCTTTTCCTGAGCAACTGGTACTGGTTTGCCATAGCGTTGTTTATAGCAATGGCTCTGGCTTATGGCATAAACAAGTATTCGCAAAAAATCTATTCAGTATCGTCTACTCTGCTGATAAGTGATAATCAGTTAGGGAAAATGAATAGCAATGCTACTAGTGTGATACCGGGAGGAGATATTTTTAAAAGTCAGCAGAACCTGAAAAATGAAATGGGCATCCTTAAATCATTCAGCCTTAACTTCAGGGTTATGAAAGAGCTGACGGATTTCCATGTTGTTTATGTAGGGGTGGGGCGAAGAGGAATTGTTGAATCGAGAATGTATAAGACATGCCCCTTCAAAGTAGTTTATGATTCCCTTGAACGGCAGCAGATAGGAATGAAAGTAGGGATTAGAATACTAAATGAACAAAAATACAGGATTGAACTTAATGGGGACCTGAACTTTGAAGCGGAAAAAAGGTTTGGTGAACGATTTTCTGAATATGGCTTTGACTTTACTATTGAACGAAGGAATCCTGCTGACTCTGTTTATTTTGAAGGCAGTTCAAATATTTACTATTTTTATTTTGAAGATACGGGAAGTCTTGCCAGCCAATACAGGGCAAAACTGTCGGTGGTACCGATAGAGAAGGAAGCATCGGTGGTGACCCTGTCAGTTTCTGGTTTTGTATCCGGGCAGGAAGCCGATTATCTTAACAAACTCATGACTGTCTATCTTCTTTACGGACTGGATTATAAAAATCAGACTGCTGATAGTACAATTAAATTTATTGACAGGCAGTTGGCAATAATATTAGATTCCCTTGATGTTGCCGGAGAAAAACTTGAGAAGTTCAGGATGGCAAACAGTTTTATTGATCTCAGCAGGGAGGGTTCGCTTATCCAGAACAGGCTTGAGAAAATTGAGAACCAGAAAACCGCGTTTGAACTGCAGCTGCAATATTACAACTATCTTTCGGAGTATCTTAATCTAAGGAATGCAGGCGGAATGATCATCTCCCCTTCGGTAATGGGAATAACCGACCAGGTATTACTAAGGCTTGTTAATGAACTATCAGCACGTCAGATTGAGCGGGAAAAATTTGGTTTCAATTTTGAGGGTAATCAACCGGCTCTTGCACTTATGGACAGGCAAATGGAAGAAACGCGCGAAGCCTTAAGGGAAAATGTCAGGAACGGTATTGCCGGATTAAAGTTGTTAATAGCTGAATCGGACAGTAAGATATCTGGTGTCGAAGTTGAGATCAACGGGCTCCCCTCTACGGAAAGGAAGCTTATCAATATTCAGCGGAATTTCGATCTTAATAATACTGTCTATACCTACCTTCTCGAAAAACGATCCGAATCGGGTATAGCAAGAGCTTCAACTGTATCCGACAATCGTATTATTGATACAGCTTCAGTATACAGTTCGGTCCTTATTAAACCAAAAACAAGGATGAATCTTATTATTGCCCTTATGCTCGGTTTGATATTACCGATGGCATTAATAGCGTTGATTGACTTTTTCAACGACAGGGTAATTGATAAAAAGGATATTGAGAGAAAGACAAAAGTTCCTGTAATAGGATATATCAGTCACAGTGAAAGTAAGAATGAGATACCTGTTGTTGAAAAGCCCGGGTCTTCGCTTGCCGAGTCGTTCAGATCTGTACGTACCGCGATAAAATATTTTGTTAAAGAAAATGAAGTGGCGGTAATTGCCGTCTCATCTACCATTAGCTCCGAGGGAAAAACATTTATCTCTATTAACCTGGCGGCAATCATGGCAATGGTTGGCAAAAAAGTCTTGCTAATCGGGCTTGATCTCAGAAGGCCACGTATCAACAAGGTTTTTGAATTCGACGATAGTCCGGGCATGAGTACATACCTGAGTGGTAACTGCGATTATGAAGAAACAATCATGAAAACCCAGATAAATAATCTTTTCTACGCCCCTTCGGGGCCCATTCCTCCAAACCCTGCAGAGCTTATTGAGACGGAACAAATGAAAAAGTTAATGGAGAGAGCAAAGAAAGAATTTGATTATATTATTATTGACACTCCTCCTGTTGCCATCGTTACTGATACGTTACTTCTGGCTCCTTATGTTAATGTTAATCTCTTTATCGTTCGCCAGAGATATACATCGCGCAACACTCTCGACATGATAGAGCAGCTAAACAACCATGGCGAACTTAAGAACATGGCCATAGTAATAAACGACATAAGCCTTTCGGGTTATTATGGTTACGGGATGAGATACGGTTATACCTATGGATATGGGTACTCCTACGGTTATAATTATTACAGCAGGGGCTATTACGGGCGGTATGGCTATTCGGATAAGGGGAAAGGATATTATACGGAAGATTAAAGGTTAAACCTGGAAGCCGCTCTCCGCTCAACGCTTTTATCTTGAACAACCTAATATTAAGAGCAGGTGCAAATCGCAAAACAAACCTTCTTTAAATTTACCCTGTTATTCATCCTTATCGCGATCGGACTTTTGACAAAAGTCTATTCGGGTATTGGAAATGAATTTGTAACCAATTATCTGGGAGGAGTTATTTATGTTTTATTCTTTATAGTTTTGGCATCATTGGTTTTTCCCAAAGCCAGTCCGATAAAAATATCGCTAATTGTACTTTGTATTACTTGTTTACTCGAATTTACACAGCTAATTCACATCCCGACATTAGAGCTATTCAGAAAAAACTTTATTTTCAGAGCGCTGTTTGGCAGCACTTTTAACCCCTATGACTTTATTGGCTATTTTGTTGGTGCTCTGTCAGGATTGTTTTTGGTCATTCTTGTAAATAAATTTAGAACACCACGTTCTCCCGAACCTAAACATTGAACCTTGAACACGAAACGCGGAACACGGAACACGGAGCGCTCAACGCTCAACGCTCAACGCTCGCCGTCTGATAAAGAATGGGATCTCGTAATTGAAGGTTCAACCTCTCTTTTTGACCTTAAATTCAAAGATGTCTGGCGTTATCGTGATTTGCTGGTGATGTTTGTAAAACGCGACTTTGTCAGCTTTTACAAGCAGACAATTCTGGGCCCGTTATGGTTTTTTATTCAGCCTCTGTTTACCACAATAATCTACACATTTGTTTTTGGCAGACTGGCAGCAATAAGTACCGATGATCTGCCACAGCCCCTGTTTTATCTGGCAGGTATTACCGCGTGGAATTACTTTGCAGACTGCCTTACGAAGACAAGTACAGTTTTTAGAGACAATTCAAACATATTTGGCAAGGTATATTTTCCGAGGCTTATTTTGCCGTTGAGTATCGTGGCCAGTAACCTTGTAAGGTTTGGAGTTCAGATGTTACTTTTTTTTAGCATGATGGCATACTATTACTGGCAAGGTGCTGCGTTTACACCTAATTGGGCATTGTTGATGTTTCCGGTACTGGTGTTGATGATGGCATTGTTAGGTTTAGGTTTGGGTCTGATTATCACTGCCATGACCACCAAATACCGCGATCTGGCTTTTCTGGTCACTTTTGGAGTACAACTATTAATGTATACCACAACCGTTATCTACCCTTTAAGCGCCGCCCCCGAAAAATACAAACATATCATTGAGCTTAACCCCATGACAGGTATTATCGAGGCTTTTCGGTTTAGTTTTTTAGGGAAAGGAGAATTCAGCCCATGGAGCATCGGGTATTCGGCAATTATAACCGTAATCGTTTTAATAGCAGGCATTGTGATTTTTAATAAAACCGAGAAGACATTCGTTGATACGGTGTAACTGGTTTATAAGGTTTATAAAAGTTTATGAAGGTTTATGAAAGTTTATAGTTTCCAAAAACTCATTCTCTCGGTTGATCTTAAATATCTAAAAGCAGATATTCTGGATGACCATTATAGGCCTTTGATTGATTAAATCGGATTCAAAATTAACTCATTGAGAAAAGCAACTCTGAATGGATAAACCCCATAAACCCCATAAACCTCTCCAAAATCTACCGTTTAGGCGAAATCGGCACAGGAACAATCTCCCGTGACCTCGAACGCTGGTACAAAATGAAGATTCGCGGCCAGGAAGACCCTTTTTTAAAGATAGGAGAAACTAATGAAAGGAGTAAGAAGGGAGTAAGTGATATTGTATATAGTTTAAGAGATATCAATTTCGAAGTTCAGGGTGTGTAATAATATAATTTGAATTTTATCTGATTCAAAAATTTAGCTCATTCTATTACGCACCCTAAAGCAAGGAAATTTCCTTGGCATTAGCTATAAAACGGGTATGATATTTAATCTGGAAATGAATTGAACCGAATAGAGGATGAATAAAAATGTTGACTTAGGCGAAATAATTTTGTATCAACCCGATAGTGGGTATTCAATGC
>JAPLEB010000084.1 GCA_026391555.1 Bacteroidia bacterium
ATGCCGCATGTGCCCCTGTTCGATCAAAGGATTTTGAAAATAAAAGTTTACGAGGAGTCTATGGAGATGTCATTGAGGAATTGGACTGGAGTGTTGGCAAGATTTTAGATAAACTTAAGGAAACCGGGCTTGAAAAGAATACACTTGTTGTTTTTACATCTGATAATGGTCCTTGGTTAATGTTTAAAGAACAAGGCGGTTCAGCTGGGTTATTAAGGGGAGGAAAGGGAGGAACATTTGAAGGCGGAATTCGTGAACCTGCAATATTCTGGTGGCCTGGCAAACTGGAACATAAAGTAATCATGGATATCGGTTCGACTCTTGATTTATTTCCGACATTTTGCAATCTCGCAGGGATTAAAATTCCATTTGATCGTATTTACGATGGATATAATTTATCACCTGAATTGTTTGGAACAGGAATAAGTCAAAGAGATGTCTTTTTTTATTATCGGGATACTCAGGTTTTTGCTATACGAAAAGGCCCTTATAAAGCACATTTTAAGACTCAGCCTGATTATGGTGATTCCATTGTTACTATTCATAATCCACCGCTATTATTTAATCTTAATACTGATCCGGCAGAACAATATAATATTGCCGATCAGCATCCTGAAATAATTGAGGAATTGAAACAAATATTGAAAGAACATCAGGCCACTATAATTCCTGTCGAAAACCAGTTGGATAAGATTATGAAATATTCAGGAGTTGATTATCAGAAGACAAGTTTGTAAAACACCATCTGTTTAGAGTGGAAAAACCAGTGGCCTTGACCAGCTTTGGCCGGAGTAAATTGACCAGCCCTGGCCGGAGTTAAGCGTTTGTTGTTAAGTTATATATGTTAACCCACATCGCAGCTCCAGACAATAAAAATAATAAAAAAGCTGTTAATAACCTGGTATTTATTAACAATTTGTAGTGGCTCAAAATTATCATTACACATAATCAATTAGTTGCAAATTAGAAACTTTGCAATTCAAAATGTAGTCCCCCCGCTCTTATTGCTGAATACTAATGAGATAAGTAGCTTTGCTATATGTTTATCAAACCATTTTTTAAACATAATAGGACTACAGGGGAGCAGTACACAGTATTTAAGCTATGCGAGAGCTATCGCTTAAATTGGGGCATCCATCATCGCATAATAATTAGTTTTGGCAGGTTAGAAGAACTTGAAACGGTAGAACAAAAGAAGCTTCTGGCCACACGGGTAGAAGAATTGATTGTTAACGGGGGCCACAGCCTTTCTACAAGTGCTGTCGATGGGCAAGTGGAGCAACTGGCCCGGCATTATTTTGCGGAGATAAAGAGTAGAAAGCGATATGATATTTTAATGTCGTTTAATAACATTACCACCAAACAGAACATTTTGATACCACCCTTCTGAGTTGTTGATCTGTTATAGGATTCAGGAGCTTGTTTTTTGCTTTATTCCGGTGAGGATTTTTAAGCTCGATTTTCAACTCAAAACAAGCAATTAATTCAGGACATACTGACCCCCTCTGTATATTCTTGTTCAAGCTGAAAGTTTCTTTATGGACAATAAAAAAAGGCGCCAACAAAGTCAGCGCCTTTTCTCCATCATAACATAACCGGCTTTTATTCAACCGTTTCCACATTTTCATTTTTCTTTTCAGCATACTCTTCCTGCAGGAGTTCACCTTGTCGCTTCCGATAGCTGGGGCCCTTTATCCGAACAATAACCGAGTGGTGGAATATTCGATCCAGGATAGCACTGGTAGAGATGGGATCCCCGAGGAACTCGGGCCAGTCCTGCTCTTCGATGTTGGTTGTAAAGATCAGTGGTTTGTTTTCCTTATAGCGCTTACATACAGCAATTTATCAATTCCAGAGAAAGCAGTTGCAGGGGAGCCTGTAAAAGTGAAGGTTACAGTTACAAATTCCGGAAAAGTATCGGGTGAAGAAGTTGTTCAGCTTTATCTTACAGATGAAAAAGCTTCAACACCACGACCAATCCGCGACCTGGAAGGATATAGCAGAATCTCCCTCAAACCAGGTGAAAGTAAGGTTTCAAAGGATATCTCGATCCGCAGTGCACACAGGTTCTGACAGGGAAGATCAGATTGACAGGGAAAGAGTTGCCGTTTGCAAATTGATAATGAAAAATAACCGGCAGAAAAAAGGAGCATGTTTTTTTAGAGACCTGTCTGAAAACTATTGGATTGTGATTAAAGTATCTATATCTTTGTCGTAATTATGTGCCAAATATGTGTAAATTTACACAATACAGGCACGTAATTCGTGACAAATATGGAAATCAGGAGAGATATAATTGATGTTTTAAAGCGGTGGATGATTAGTGAAAACAGAAAACCAATCATTCTTAAAGGATCAAGGCAGACTGGTAAGACCTGGGTAATGCGCGAATTTGGAATGCAATGCTTTGAATATACAGCCGAATTTAACTTTGATAAAACAACAGAACTCGCAGAAATATTTGAAAAAACAAAGGATGTAAAACGGATACTAAACGATCTGTCTCTTTTTACCGATGTTCCGATTGTTTCTGGAAAAACACTGATAATTTTTGATGAAATTCAGGAATGTAACGGAGCCTTCAACAGTTTAAAATATTTCTGTGAAGATGCTTCAGAATACCATATCATAGCGGCAGGTTCACTTCTTGGGGTTGCAATTAAAAAGAAAACAATGTCGGTCCCTGTTGGCAAAGTCGAAATATTGAGCATGAGGCCAATCTCATTTAAAGAGTTTTTACGCCAATCGGATGAGAAAATTTACAGTTTTATTGAAAACATCTCTAAAATTGAACCTTTACCTGAGATAATTTTTAACAGATTGTCTGAGGAACATAAAAGATACCAGCTTTGCGGAGGAATGCCAGAGGCAGTTGTTTCATTGCTTGATAACAGGGGAATGGGTGTGGTTGAAAATGTATTGCAAAATATACTGGACCTGTACACTTTAGATTTTTCAAAATATGCTGATTCCATCGATATTGCACGAATAAATAACATCTGGAATTCATTGCCATCTCAGCTTGCCAAAGAAAACAAAAAATTTATTTATAAAGTTGTTAAAACAGGCGCAAGAGCCCGTGAATATGAAGATGCATTGCTTTGGCTAGAGGAAGCAGGGCTTGTTTACAGGGTTTTTTGTGTGACTAAACCGGCTATTCCATTAAGTGCCTACAGGGATATCGCTGCTTTTAAACTCTATGCTTTTGACAGCGGACTTTTAAGAAGATTATCGAGGTTATCGCCTGAAGTTATTCTTTCGGGACATTTGGGTTTTATAGAGTTTAAAGGGGCTCTTGCAGAAAATGCTGTTTTACAATCACTTTTGCCACAATTTGATGAAAAACCTTGTTACTGGAGTTCAGAAAATAAGGCTGAAATTGACTTCCTGGTTCAAACAGCTTCCCTGATTATTCCGATAGAAGTTAAGTCAGAGAGTCGGGTAAGTGGTAAAAGTCTTTCTGTTTATCACGCTAAATTTGCTCCGGAAATCAGAATAAGGTTCTCTATGAATAATCTCAAACAGGAGAATGGATTAATAAATTTACCTTCTTTTCTGGTTGATTGGACGAAAAAAATTATTGAGATGATTTAGTTGACTTTTTAAATTTACTTCTTTTCATCATGAGATAAACTGTTTTGAGTAAGCCTGGCAGGCTTGCAGGCAGGTTTGCATTTCAGCTTCTTATTAAGTATGTATGTTAATTCTGAAACAGGTATAAGCAAAAATATTCTATCTTTATACTTTGGAGCCAAACCAACAGGAGAGAAAACTTTACGATGCCATAAAATTCAAATACGCACCCTTCGTAAAACGAAAATCCGTAGTACACAAATCAGAACTCGAAAACTGCCAATTCATTGAAAAGTAACAATTCCGTTCGGATTAGCTGCAAGTTGGGCTAAGGGATATCTGGTCAAAGCTGTTCGTAACACATCTCTTAATTACCTTGAACGGTCTACAAAAAGCAAAAAATTAACAGACAGCTTGAGCGATTCAGATTATGAAATACTTGCCTCGATAATAATAACAGTCTTCGTGCCAAAAAATAAAAAAGTAGAGATATTTAATTAGCATTTCCCCCATTTTCAATTAGAGATATATACCCCAGCAATGCTCCCCAGTGATAATAGTTGTCTCCCATTCGGCGGCTTTCAACCGGATCTTTCACGTTGCCGCTGATGGCATTGTAGTTTTCGTAAACATATCCGTTCAGTGTTACATTCTCCATCATCAGCCGATTCGATTTTTCGGCCAGGATTTTCCTCGCTTCGAGCACATCATCAAACACTTATTCAAGCAACCATTTGTCCCTGTATTTGAGATACAATTCATTAAAAACCAAACTACCCACCGGTGGTTGTGACCTATCGAATGAAGCGCTTCCGTACGAACCTGCAAAATTGGGAATAAAACCTACTTAAATATCCTTCAGGAAATTGCTCATAATCAGACATAGTATATATCCAGAACTGATCGCCCTATCGGAAAAATGAAATCCGGATGGATCAATGAACGTGTAAATGTAACGGACTGGGAATCCATTCCGGTAGGTGAGATTTTTGATGGTTCGACGTGGGCTGAAACTTCTTTGATGCTAACTTATTTAGAGATCCCAGGTTTATATATTATTCCGGAAAAAGAGATTTGTGTTGCCCTTGATAATATTGAAGCTAAACTGGTTAAAGTAACCTCAAGAAGCTTAGAAGTTGAAGTTTATAATCCAACTGGATTTCTTGCAGAGGATAAACTGATGGTGGAGTCTTTGGCATCTCGTGGAAAGCCGCTTCAGGTGAATTATCTTTTGAGAGGGAAAATTCTCTCTATAAAACCAGGAGAACGGAAAATAATATCATTATCAAAAAAACTAAATCCATGAGATTATTCATATTGAATGGATTTGAAACACACGTAGGTCATTAACCCTGATCGGTAAAAGTGACGGAATCTGCTCATTTTATGATATATCGGCAACCGACGGAATACAAGTATCGGAAGAGGGCCAAAATGGAAAAGTAAGTTGGGTTTCTTTTTAAAAAGAGGGGAAAGCTCTAATGAGAATAATAATAAACTTTATTTATCAAAATATTTGTTAATCTAATTGAAAGCTTTATCAGTTTTTATAACCATTAAGTGTCCACAAGAAAAACCGATGCTTTGAAATAGGAAAAACTGTTTCTTAGTTAAGCTTAAACATTTCGAAACATCCCAGATTTTCATCAGCAAAAAACGCCTCAATTTCTAGTCGGTGTTTTTCTAATAATTGTGCGATTTCATCCGTATCCAAATTTCCTGTCTTGATCCAGATAATTTTCGGAGGGAATCCTTTAACCAGGTTAATATCATTAAAATCAGAGTCCAGAGATACGATTGTGAATTCATTATTTTTTGCATATTCCCAAATCTCAATGTCAGACGCATTCATTAAATCCTCGGTCTTCACATGACTGGATTCACTATAGAAGTCAGAAAGTCTCTTAAGAATCCTGTAGGCAATGTTTTGATCAAACAGTAATTTCATATGGCAACCTGATACATCGTCCTTTCCCTGTTTGCAGCGAAACTTAATGCGGCATATATATCTTCTTCCTTCAATTCCGGGTAATCTTCTATTATCTCCTTGTTTGTCATTCCTGAAGCAAGCCAGCCAAGTATATCATAGACTGTGATGCGCATTCCTCTTATACAGGGCTTCCCACTCCTTTTATCTGAGTCAATCGTTATTATGTTTTTATAGCTAGTCATAATTATATGATTATGAAGCAAAATTAGTCTTTTTTATTTTCATTTTAACATGAAAGAAAAAAATGTATGCAGCTTCTTATCGTATCTGGTTAAAGCCCGCTAGTCATTTTACATCATATTCGACTTTCTTTTATTCTAAAGAATTAAGCTAAAGTAATTTAAATTGTTTTTGTGTTTTTTGCAGGGCCATAAAACTTTTTTACTGTAAGCCTTCAATATATTTATGAAAACTATAATGCTAGTACAGGTAACATAAAGGATCCAGCAGAGGGTCAGCGGATGGGTGACAATTATTACCATTGGGGCGCTTTGCTTGGGTTCATAGAGTTGATGGAAAGTGATTATCTTAAGTAGGTTTGAAATATATTCCATAAGTTAAAAATAAGATACAGCTATTTTAAAAATAACCGAGGATAATGAGATTCCTTCGCTCAGAACTTCCTTGTAATTTTAAATATTACCCGGTTAGTAATATTTTTTTATGTATTATATGGCATAAATCCGACATAAGCGAACGGTTTTTGGTAACTATGATGACGATGAGATTAAAGTGTTTGTCCTAAAAAAATCTTGAAATTAATAGGAGGACAATTTGTCAGCAATGCTTTATCTGCAATAACAGAAAAAGCCTCGGTAGGTATGCCCATCAAGGATTTTTATGTTTGAATTGTCCCCCTGATTGAATTTTTTTCCGAATCTTTTTGGAAGGTTTAGTAATTCAGATATTGGTTATAATGAATTACCTCTTTCCTCCTGCGTCATTCTAAAAGGAATACAAAAGTTTAGTCTAAAGCCCTGTATAATTAATAGTGTTTATTTTATCTCTAACCGAAAATATGAACGGAATTATGCGTTTGTAACCGAAAAAAGTATGTATTTTTGTCGAAATATGTAGCATTAATATGATAAAGAGAGAGATTTTATCCTCACTAAAGGACAGATTGTTTAAGGGAAAAGTAATTGTGATAACCGGACCCAGACAAGTGGGAAAAACTACTCTGCTAAAGCAATTGGCAGCAGATCAGAATAATAATTTGGTTATAACTCTTAATTGCGATGAACCAGACATAAGCTTGTTACTGCAAAATGTTAGTTCTACGCAATTGAAAACCTTTGTAGGAAAACACAAATTAATTTTGATTGACGAAGCCCAGAAAGTGGAGAATATTGGTTTAACATTGAAATTGATGATCGATAATTTACCTGATATTCAAATTATTGCCACAGGTTCTTCGTCATTCGATTTAAGGAATAAACTGAACGAGCCACTTACAGGTCGAAAATTTGAATACCATCTTTATCCTTTTTCTACCAATGAACTTTTGCAGCACACTTCCCGGATTGAAGAGCGTCGTTTACTCGAACATCGTATGATTTACGGAATGTATCCCGATGTGGTTAATCAGCCGTCGGATGGGTTGAGACTGCTCAGGGAACTATCTAACAGTTACTTGTTTAATGATATTCTGGCATACAAAGATGTGCGGCGCCCGGAGGAACTTAATAAGCTGCTTACAGCATTGGCATTGCAGGTGGGAAGCCAGGTTTCATACAACGAATTAGGAAGAACCGTAGGCATGGACAAAGAAACGGTGGAAAGGTATCTTTGCCTGCTGGAAAAAGTTTTTGTGGTATTTCGCTTAAATTCATTTAGTAGAAATATACGCAACGAACTTAAAAAAAGCAGGAAGGTCTATTTTTATGATAATGGGGTGCGCAACGCCATTATTAATAATTTCTCGCCATTAGCACTGAGAACTGATGTTGGAGCATTGTGGGAAAATTTCATCATCAGCGAACGAATAAAATACAATCATTATCATGGCATATATGTGAATAGCTATTTTTGGCGCACCCGGGCTCAGCAAGAAATTGATTATATAGAAGAAAAGGATGGTGTCTTACATACCTTTGAATTAAAATGGAAAGAAAACAAAAAAGCCATCTTGCCAGCATCATTCGCCTCAGCCTATCCGCAGCAGAGCTTTGAAGTAATTACACCTGGCAATTATCTTGAATTTCTGGTGTAAAAGCAAACGAATTCATTTACAACATAAATTCATTGATCTTTATCAAGATCAAAAGCCTTCCAAATAACAAACGCAAATGCAATATTTCCCAATCCGCCTGGTGCAGTTAACCCTTCAATACGAATACCGGTTAAATGGGAAGTTCCGGGTATGTAAATGCCGGAACTATAAGTATTTATTTAGGATATTGTTAGAAATATTAACTAATAGAAAGAACTATGGAAACCCATTTAAGTTTTAAAAAAGGAGCTTTAGGATGCTCAGTATTAGCGGTGTTGGCTACCGCCGGATCTTGTGCTCAAAAACTTCCGGATAAGCCCAATGTGCTGTTTATCATGACCGACCAGCAATCATACAATATGATGAGTTGCATGGGTAATAAATGGCTAAGTACCCCAAATATGGATAAAATTGCAAATATGGGCTATCGCTTTGAAAAAACATATTGCGCCAATCCGGTAAGTATGACTTCAAGGTTTTCTTTGCTAACGGGCCATTACGCTTCAGAGGTTGGTGTTAAGGCCAATACGTCTGCATACGATTCTTCAAAAGTTAAACAAATAGTTTCAGTTGACGGCTTAGGTATAATCTTTCGCAAAGCCGGTTACGAAACTCTTTATTCAGGGAAGACACATCTTTACGGAACAAACGATTTATCTTAATATGGTTTCAGACTAAATAATAGAGACCCTTATGATGGTCCGGCGATCTACGCAAAACAGGTGCTGTCTGAAATTGGAAAAGAGAAAAGGGATAAACCGTTTTTACTTTTTCTTTCCTTCCTGTTATCCATTATTTGTTTGACAAATGCA
The DNA here is from genome assembly GCA_026391555.1 of Bacteroidia bacterium. Taxonomy (GTDB): domain Bacteria; phylum Bacteroidota; class Bacteroidia; order Bacteroidales; family VadinHA17; genus LD21. The sequence goes on from JAPLEB010000084.1 coordinate 8,588, forward strand.
CGGGATGCAGCAAAAACTCAATTTATGAACCAGCCTTGGAAGATGCACCACATTGACAGGCAGTTTGAAATCCAAAAAGTTCTCATGATGTTACTGAAATTCATAGATGATAGCGCGATGGCAAACCGAAAATTTGTCATTTGGCTGTGCCGAGCTCGGCTTCGGCTCGGTTCCGGCGTCCTTATCTTAACTTCAGCTTATTCCTAAAAACGGTAAAAAATTCTGGTTGTTAATTATGTATGTCTCTGAATCAGGATAAGATTGAATAAATGAAGCCGGAAACTTTGGATTTTTGCCTGT
>JAPLEB010000054.1 GCA_026391555.1 Bacteroidia bacterium
AAGCCTTCGATGATATCGTGGAAAAAACCCGTGAAATCATCAGGCCTGGAAGAAAAGTGCCAAGAGAAATTAAGCAAAAGCGACCTTATTCGATGAACTACAAGCGATTATAACAAAATCCTTAACTAAACGACATTGATTCTTTATTGGAAAATATAGCTAATTTTACCGGATATTTATAAAAATTGTAAAACACCTTAAAATGAGCATTATAAATAATGTATTGGGTCTTTTTCTGGGGAATAAATATGAGAAGGATATTAAGGAAATTAATCCTTATATAATAAAGATACATCTGGAATTTGAAAAATTGAAAGATTTGTCAAATGACGGTTTAAGAGACCTGACTGATGAACTCAGAAAGGAGATACTTGGAAGTATTGAAGGGGATGAAAATGAGATCAGATCACTTAGGGAAAAAGCCGAAAAAGAGGAAGATGTCTACCGTAAAGAAGAGATTTATAATACAATAGATAAAATAGAAAAACAGATAAACGAAAACCTTGAAGTAGTACTTGATCAGGTTGTACCAAGGGCCTTTGCCATTATAAAAGAGACTGCTAAAAGATTCAAAGAAAATAGCGTACTCGAAGTTACAGCACGACAATATGACAGGGATCTGGCTGCCACAAGGGAAAGTATAACTATTAACGGCAACAAAGCATTATGGAGTAACCGATGGATTGCCGGAGGTAATGAGATTACCTGGGATATGGTTCATTATGATGTTCAACTTATCGGAGGGGTTGCCCTCCATAAAGGGAAAATTGCTGAAATGGGTACAGGTGAAGGGAAAACGGTAGTGGCTACTCTTCCTGTCTTCCTTAATGCTCTTGCCGGAAGAGGAGTACATATTGTTACTGTTAATGATTATCTATCCAAACGCGACTCTGAATGGATGGGCCCGATTTATGAATTCCATGGTCTTTCAGTTGATTGCATCGATAAACACCAACCCAATTCGACCGACAGACGTAAAGCATATAACGCTGATATAACTTTTGGAACCAATAACGAATTTGGCTTTGACTACCTTAGGGATAATATGGCAATAAATCCTGAAGACCTGGTACAACGGAAACACCACTATGCCATCGTTGACGAGGTCGACTCAGTTCTGATCGATGATGCCCGTACACCACTCATAATTTCCGGACCAACAGCCAAAAGTGATACGCAACAATTCGATGAATTGAAGCCAAAGGTTGATAAACTTGTAATTGCACAGAAAAAACTTGTAACTCAGATACTTGCTGATGCAAAGAAACTTATCGCGGAGGATAAAAATGAGGAGGGTGGCTTGCTTCTCCTTAGAGCTTATAAAGGCCTTCCAAAAAATAAAGCTCTTATCAAGTTCCTCAGTGAGGAGGGAAATAAGTCCCTTCTGCTTAAGACCGAGAACTTCTATATGCAGAATAACAGCAAGGAGATGCCTAAGGCGACCGATGAACTCTTCTTTATTATTGATGAAAAAGCCAACTCCATTGAGCTTACTGAAAAAGGTATTGATCTCATTTCCACCTCTGTTGAAGATGCCAGCTTTTTCATTCTGCCTGATGTTGGTTCAAAGATTGCCGATATAGAAAAATCGGATTTGTCCGATCGCGAGAAGCTTAAGATAAAAGACGAACTTCTGCAAGACTACTCAGTTAAGTCGGAAAGTGTACATACAATGACTCAACTGCTTAAAGCCTGGACCCTTTTTGACAGGGATACCGAGTATGTTGTAATGGATAATAAAGTTAAGATTGTAGATGAACAAACCGGACGTATCCTTGAAGGACGCAGATATTCCGACGGACTTCACCAGGCAATTGAAGCAAAAGAAAATGTTAAGGTTGAGGCCGCTACACAAACTTATGCCACAATAACCCTGCAGAATTATTTCAGGATGTATCATAAACTTGCCGGGATGACAGGTACTGCAGAGACTGAGGCGGGTGAACTATGGAATATCTATAAACTCGATGTGGTTGTTATTCCTACAAACAAACCTGTCATAAGATTCGATAGAGAAGATCTTGTCTATAAAACAAAACGGGAAAAATATAATGCTGTAATAGAAGAGATTGCTGAAATGAACAGGCTCGGGCGCCCGGTTCTTGTTGGAACAACTTCAGTAGAGATATCAGAATTGTTAAGCAGGATGCTCAAGATGAAGGGTCTTAAGCATAACGTTTTAAATGCCAAACTCCACCAGAGGGAAGCTGAAATTGTTGCTGAAGCAGGTAATACAGGCACGATCACAATTGCCACAAATATGGCAGGACGTGGAACTGATATAAAGCTTACCGGGGAAGTCAGACAGGCAGGGGGACTTGCTATTATCGGTACTGAAAGGCATGAATCGAGAAGAGTTGACCGCCAGTTGAGAGGCCGTTCAGGCAGACAGGGAGACCCGGGTTCTTCCCAGTTCTTTGTGTCTCTTGAGGATGAGCTTATGAGACTGTTTGGTTCAGAAAGAATAGCCGGTATAATGGACAAGCTGGGTCTGAAAGATGGCGAAATGATACAACATTCGATGATTACCAAATCTATCGAACGGGCCCAGAAAAAAGTCGAAGAAAATAACTTCGGTATAAGAAAGAGGCTTCTTGAATATGACGATGTAATGAACTCACAGAGAGAGGTCATCTACAAGAAAAGACGGCATGCTCTTCTTGGTGAAAGATTAAGTGTTGACGTTGCGAATATGATGTTTGATGTTACTGAAAACCTGGTGGACGTATATCACGAAGATGGAGATTTTGAGGGTTTTGATTTTGATCTTATTCGCTCATTTTCAATGGATTCTCCTATGCCGGACCAGGAATTTAAAAAAGCCACTTCTGATGAGGTAACTGACAGAGTCTATGCAAAGGTACTGGATGCTTATAAAAGAAAAGTTGAAACAATATCCTCACAAGCCTATCCTGTTTTAAAAGATGTTTATGACAGGATGTCGCATGTTTATGAAAATGTTGTTGTGCCGATTTCAGATGGGGTGAGGGTTTTTCAGGTTGTCACTAACCTCAGGGCTACGGCAGAATCGGAAGGGAGAGAACTGGCTAAAGCGTATGAAAAAACAGTTGTTCTGGCAACAATTGATGATGCCTGGAAAGAACATCTGAGGGAGATGGACGAGCTTAAGCAATCGGTTCAGAATGCTACTTATGAACAGAAAGATCCTTTACTTATTTACAAGTTTGAATCCTTTGAGTTATTCAAGACAATAATCACTAAAGTGAACAAGGATGTTGTAAGCACACTTATGAAAGGTCATATTCCAACACAAGATCCTGAACAGGTTAAAGAAGCTCAAAGAAGACGCGAGGTTGACATGAGCAATTTGAGAACTTCAAAAAGTGATTTTTCTCAATACAGCAGCTCCGGTGGTGGCGGCCAGGATAGAAACCAAAAGACAGAACCGGTAAGAGTTGATAAAAAGGTAGGCAGAAACGATCCTTGCCCATGCGGAAGCGGGAAAAAATTCAAACAGTGTCATGGCTTGCAATATGCAGGAGCCCATGGCCCTAGTGTTAACTAACGCCTGATCAGCATTTGTTTACTTCCTCTATCGCTTTCTGGATACTGGAATAAATTGTCCTGCTTACAGGAACGAGAGGAAGCCTTAAGTTATTCTGGCAGAGGTTCATTATATTCAGCATCGCTTTTACGCCTGAAGGATTACCCTCAATAAAAAGCAGATCTATAATCTCAAGGAAACGGAACTGGATTTCACGGGCAGATTTAAAATTACTTTTTAAAGAATGGCTTACAAGTTCACTGCACTGTGTTGGGAAAGCGTTGGCAAGAACGGATATGACACCTGATCCTCCGGCAGCAATTACTGGAATAGTCATCATATCATCACCGGATATAACATTGAAATTTTCAGGCTTACCTTTAATTATCCTCATAATCTGAGTTATATCACCGGAAGCCTCTTTTACAGCAATTATGTTCTCGCATTCATGTGCAAGTTCAAGACAGGTGTCTGAAGATATATTGCAGGATGTCCTGCCCGGAACATTATAGAGGATAACAGGAATTGGACTACATGTGGCTATGGTCTTAAAGTGCTGAAAGATACCCCTTTGGCTTGGTTTATTATAATATGGCGCAACCGATAATATTCCATCCACGCCTATAAGATTCGCATGCCTTATGCAATTTATTATATCCTGTGTATTATTTCCACCTATACCAACAACCAGAGGAACCCGGTTATCAATTGCCTCTACTACAAAAGAAACAAGTGCTTTCTTCTCATCTTTAGTCAGAGTAACAGACTCACCAGTGGTTCCCATTGCAACTATATAGTTTACACCTCCATTGATTACATGATTTATTACACGCCCAAATGCAGCAAAATCAATACTGAAGTCATTTTTAAATGGTGTAACAATAGCAACTCCTGTCCCTTTAAATCTTTTCATATTAGTAATTAATTATTAACTGTTTTATCTGTTTCGGAATTTATCATCTCAAGGTAATGTACAACCTGATTCAGGTAATTCTCAACATCAACCGGGTTTTTAATTTCCATCATCAGGTCGAACGGATTATTCATGGTTTCAGAATCAAATAATCCGACCTTAAATCCGGCATTGGTTAATGATGATATATATTGAAGTGGAAATAGTTTTTTGAAATTGAGATCAATAAGGATATCAAAACGGTTGTTAATAAAAGTATCGGTTTCAGAAGATACAGGACGATAAAAAAAGTTAATTTCCTTTTTTCTGATGCATGTCAGATATCTGATCGCGGTATATTGATTGGGCAGATACTTCCCGGGAAAATAGCCAAGCATATTAACATCAATATTCTTCTCAAGCATTTTTTGATAAAACCTTGATAACCCCGCGAAATCATCAGTTCTTGAAGCATCCCAGACTATTCCGATATTTTTTACCAGGTTAAAGTTTGAATAAAAGACTTTTCTCTTCGTTCTGGCAATCTTTTTTTCCAGAAGAGCCATTCCGATTTTAAGCCTTATATTTTTAAAAAATTCCATATTGCAAACCTAATCGTTTTTTGTTAAAATCAATGGTGCATGCATATTAATCTTCACCAATCATTTTGAGGAATTCTATCTCATTTATCAGGGGCACTCCAAGCTCCTTAGCTTTCTCTTTTTTTGATTGACCCATATTTTCTCCGGCGAGGATAAAGGTTGTATTTCCTGAAACTGACGTCGCATTCTTACCGCCGTTCTTTTCAATCATCTCTTTATATTCATCACGGCTATATTTGTGAAACAAACCGGATATAATTATTATTTTGTCATGTAGTGAGTTACCTGTCAGTCTGGTTTCTTTATCATCACTGAACTTAATGCCATTTGATTTGAGCCGGTTTATGATTTCAAGATTTTCCTTATCTGCAAAGTAAGCAACAATACTTGCTGCTATTTTAGGCCCAATTTCACGCACACTTGTTAATTGCTCAGGATCAGCATTAATAAGGTCATCGATAGTCCTGAACCTTCCTGTAATGGTCTTGGCTACTGTCTCTCCAACATGCCTTATACCAAGGGCAAATAGTACCTTGTGATAAGGAGTTTCAATCGATTTTTTAATACTTTTCAGGATATTGGAAGCCGATTTTTCACCGAGGCGCTCCAACGTTACCAACTGTTCCAACCGTAAATCGTAAAGATCCGAAAAGTTCCTGATCAGATTATTACTGAAGAGGAGGTCGATGGTCTCTTCTCCCAGTCCATCTATACCCATAGCCTTCCTGCTGATAAAATGTTCAATCCTTCCTTTTAATTGTGGAGGGCAGTGAAGGTAGTTGGGACAGAAATGATTTGCTTCCCCTTCATTTTTAATAAGCGGTGTTCCACATTCCGGACAGTTGGAAATAAACTCTATTTTTTTACTGGTTTCATTTCTGAAGGAATGATCCACGCCTATTATCTTCGGAATTATTTCACCTCCTTTCTCAACATATACCATATCGTTAAGATGCAGATCAAGAAGGGCAATCTGATCAGCATTGTGAAGTGTAGCCCGTTTAACAGTTGACCCGGACAGAAGAACCGGTTCAAGATTTGCGACCGGGGTAACAGTTCCGGTTCTGCCAACCTGGAATGTCACTGATAACAACATGGTTGATGCCTCCTCTGCCTTGTATTTATAGGCTATTGCCCAGCGAGGTGATTTGGCCGTAAACCCAAGTTCTTCCTGCAGACTCAGGGAGTTAACTTTAACAACAACACCATCAATATCATAAGGAAGCTTCTCTCGTTCTGATTCCCAATAAGATATAAATTGAAATACTTCATCAATATTCCTGCACAATCTTATACTGTCAGGCACACTGAAACCCCATCCTGATGCCTCTTTTAAATTATCAAAATGATTATCATGAGGAAGCTCTTCAGCAAGAAGAAAATAGACCAGGCACTCAAGTGGTCTTGAAGCCACAATCCTTGGATCAAGTAGTTTAAGGGTACCCGCAGCAGTATTCCGTGGGTTGGCAAAAGGATGTAGTTCTGCTTTTATTCTCTCATCATTTAACTTGTTAAAAACGGCCCTTGTCATAACAATTTCGCCTCTTATCACAAACTCAACCGGTATTGTTTTATTGGTTATTTTCTGCGGGATGTTTTTGATCGTTTTAATATTCAATGTAACATCATCGCCTTTATTGCCGTCACCTCTGGTTATTGCCCTGAAAAGTACACCGTTTTTATAGGTGATACTGATTGATGCTCCGTCAAATTTCAATTCACACACATATTCAATTGATTCTGAGGTTGCTTTTTTTATCCGCGCATCAAATTCCCTGAGTTCTTCTTCGCTGTAAGTGTTATCAAGTGAAAGCATTGGATACCTGTGTTCGTACTGTTCGAACTCATTAGTGATATCGCTGCCAACAGTCCCGGTAGGAGAGCCATCAATAATAAATTCCGGGAATGTTTTTTCAAGAGTACTGAGTTCGTTTAACAGGATATCATACTCAAAATCTGAAATTAAGGACTGATTCAGAACATAATATCTATGATTATGTTCTTCAATTTCCCTCCGGAGCTTATTAATGCGAGCCTTTGCTTCAGATTGTTTCATTTTTTATTAATCAGTTTATTGCTGTAAAAATTGATAGAAATTAATAAATTCAGTCCCATACTCCTTCAACTTTATATCCGCAATTATTGCATTTTCTTCCTTTAATAGTGTTTGATACGATCCGGTAGCCCTGCCTTTCTACAACAGTTGAATTGCATGAAGGACATTTTGTATCAGAAATTTCATTTCCGGGAACATTACCGGTGTATACATATATTAAACCTTCTTCAGCCGCGATACGCGATGCATCATTAAGTATCTCTACCGGAGTCGGAGGCAATTGTTCAAGTTTATAAACAGGGGAGAACCTGCTGAAATGAATAGGTGTATTTTTAAAACCGTTATCGCTTAACCACCTGCACATACTTCTGATATCAACCAGGTTATCAGTCCAGGCAGGAACAACAAGATTGGTAATTTCAAGCCATACACCCATATCTTTATATACTTTAAGAGCATCGAGCACAGGCTGTAATTTCCCTCCTGTCAGTTTCAGGTAAGTGCTTTCACTGAACGCTTTAAGGTCAATATTGGCGGCGTCAATAACACTGCAAAGTTTCTTCAGTGGCTCTGCATTTATATAACCATTCGATTTCATAATGTTTTTAATACCGGCCTCTTTCGCAAGGATTGCAGTCTCATAAACGTACTCATAAAAGGTTACCGGTTCGGAATAAGTGTATGCTATTGACCTGCAGTTGTTATTAATACATTCTTTAACTACTTGTTCCGGCATCAGATCATAATTTCTTGTTTTATCGGGACTTGTTTGAGATATAGTCCAGTTCTGGCAATTAAGACATACCAGGTTACATCCGGCCGTTGCAATCGAGTATGCTCTTGATCCGGGAAGAAAATGATAAAAAGGCTTCTTTTCAACCGGATCAACATTAACCGAACATGGGTTGCCAAATGCCATCGTATATAATTTGGAGTTATGAACCTTGCGATTATTGCATTTGCTTAATTCACCCTCCATAAGAACACATTCATTCGGACATATACTGCACATTATCCCCCGTGCAGTCTCCTCCTGGAACATTGCAATTTTTCTGTAAATTCCCTGCTGTTCAGAGGTCATCTCCGATAAAACTGCCTGGCATGGGAAACAAATCAACCCTGCTGAAAAAGCCAGTGATCTTTTCAGAAAATCCCGTTTGCTGATATCACATTTTATATTTTGCATCGCTCTCTGAAGGGGTGTTCCAATAATTAATAAAACTACTACTTGTTCTTAATTGTACCAAACAGAAATCCTGCAAAAATCAGGGATGATAATAAAAAGATGGAAACTTTAATTCCGAATGCCGGAACGGCAAATCCGGACATAAAAATAAATCCGAAAGCAGAACCGGCAAGATCAGCACTGTATATTGCTGAAGGTGTTGCTGATCCTTCTGGTTTCATCGTAAGTTCACGGAAGAGATGTCCGGTTAGTAATGCAGGTACAAATGCTGAAAGAATTATTAAACCAACTGCAGGCAATCCACTCTTCAAAGCAAGCATATAGTTAAATATCAACCCAATACCAATGTAAAAACTCATAAGGATTATACCTTTAATTCTAAATAAAAGAGAATTCAGAAAGCTATTGTCCATACCTGCACCAACAGCAAGACCAGTCATAACCCCGGCAATTATCAACCCGGTAAGCTGGAACATATTTCCAACGATCAGTTGAAGGGTCAGCAATATGATTATTTCAAATCCTGCCAACGCGGAGGCACTGAAATACATAACCAGATTTCTCCTTTTAATTGTAAGTAAAGGCACTGCGAAGACCATAGTCATTAAAACTATTGCAGGTATCTTCTCATCACTGTTTTTACTTAAATTGTATGATTGAAAATGGAAACAGGCAACAGGGAACGCATATCTGTTTTCTTTTGTCCTATGGTCCATTAGTGAATTAACCTCATCTGATTTTTTTGTGATAAGGTCATCCGCCAGGAAGTCTGAACTGACGTAAATATTTTTAATATTTCTCATTTCGGCAAGCTGACAGAATGATACAGCTAAATCTTTCTCTGATGCAATGAAATAAAGTTTATTGCCGACAACAGGTTTAACATTTTTAAACACGCCTGCCAGGCTATTATAAATTGATGAATATAGATTTAAAGATTCTTTGTTTAAGTAGCCGTCTCCGGGACCTGGTGAACACATAAATATGCCGCCGGTATTAAGTCTTTTCTTTACTTCATTAAAGAATTCAGTTGTATAGTACCTGTTCAGAAGCAGAGTTGACGGGGGGGAAATGAGAAGTATAATAACATCAACAAGTTCCCCGGAGCTCCTGATATATCTGAATGCATCGTTATTCGCGATAACAAGCTCACAAGGAAAAGTATCTGTTGGGGATGTCTCTGATTTTGCCAGGGACGGGTCTCTTTCAATATAAATGATTTTCTTAACAGGATATTTTAATATTTCAGGAAGATGCGAACGAAGGGATCCAGATACCAATATTACCTTTTCAGGAGATTCGCTCTGAAGCATTGCATAATGTATATTCTCTTCCCTTTCAATTGCATCATCTTTATAAGACAGAAGCCTCTGATTATAATAGAGACTCTGTTCTCCTTTATATCTACCGTGTGTTATATTACCATACGGCGTGTCTATTGAGCCGGTGACTTTAATGCCAGGAAGTAAAATTTGTCTGAAGAAGATATCAGGATTAAATATTATGATACATGATGCCAATACAGTAATGAGGATTTTAGCGAATGTTTTTGCTTTAAGACTTCTGATATAGAAGGTAAGCAATACATAAGCGACTGATAATAATATTATTAGCAGAAGCAACTGGTATGTATTAAGTAATTCGGAAGTCAATAATGATATTAATATCCCGGAAGCGACACCACCTGCAGTTTCGATTGAAAACGATTTCCCGGGCATAAAATCATTGCCTGACCTGGCAGCAGAAATCAGCTTGATAAAAGTGAAACCGGATACCAGACAAAAAGGGATCAGAACAATAAATGTATAAATCGCACTTATTAAAAATGAAGGAGTTTCACCTGTATTTAAAAACAGCCTGGATAAAAAAAATAGCAGTAGCAAAGAAATTATCGGACTGATAGAAAAGATGAGATTAATCTTTCTTAAATCATTAAGTTGTGATTTACCTGCTATTGCAGCGCCAATCGCCGATCCAATTAACCATGAACCAAGGAAGGTACCTGTAATAAGCTCATACCCACCCGCTATATTCATCATCTCTCTTATCAGCAGAAGCTGAATTGAAGAGCTAACGAAGCCGATGATGAACAGGTTGGTGCTGATCTCTTTTATGGAAAGTTTTTGAAGGTCACTGTTTTCATGAGAATTGTCTTGCCTGTAAAATATCTTCCCGAAATATGAAAGATGCCAGACGAAATGAAATATACCGGTAAATGCCATCCCGATTCCAAATTCGACATGCCATTTAAGCACCGATTTTATAACCGGAATGTTCCATTTATAGTTAGTCTGAAGTGCCATGAACACCCCGGCAAAAGCAGTGATCAGGAATGCTATTGCCAAAAGAGAGTTCCATAACTTTCTATGAAATTGCAGGGAATAATACCCGGTCCGGTAGAAAAAGTAACTGATTAAATATAAGAGTATTGCAGTTAACCCTGTGCCAATAACATGATACATAGTTATTTCTTGTTATCTTCAAGTACGACTCCTTCGTAAATAAAAATTTCTGCATCCTTCCAACCGTCCCATCCCAAACCGGCTTTATCGCGCGAAGTATAGCCAAGAAACTGTTCAACTGTCCATCCGTTTTCTGTTGCCACCTGTGGAAGCATAGTGCCTGACCTGAAATCCTTCTTGATGTAAATTCCATGCTTTCCTAAAATGATCTCATTGATATTACTTATCTTTTTAAGAGGTCCAAGTACTGTTATTTCAATTTCTGTTTTTCCAAATTCCTCTTTCGTGAGAGGGGAGAAGCGTGGATCTTCGAAAGCAGATGATATCGCTGATGCCTGTACAACCTCATATAAAGGATCTGAAGAAATGAATCTTCCAATGCAACCTCTTAATGCCCCGTTAATTTTCAAGGTAACAAATGCTCCCATTTGCCCTTTTAATTTTTCTGGTATGGTCTTTTCATCTATTCCAATACTTTTATTATCATATATCATCGACCGGATACTATTTTTTGCAATTGCAAAAAGTTGGATTTTCTCTTCTTCATTGAACGAAAAATCATTTTCTGATTTTTGATTTTTTTCAATAACTGCAATTGCATTATAACCAACCACTTCATCTTTCCCGCCAATCGGCGAATCACCAGAATTGCAATAGTCAATAAGTTTTATTTCAAGTTGATTATTTCCTTCAGCCAGATATAAGAGTGTAAGGCCGGAGGTCCAGCCACACATGCTCGTGACCAACCCCGGAATATGTTTTTCAGAGTTCTTTTTAAGGGTATTAAGAAATGTCTGAGGATTCCCGGAAGCAATACTCAAAGCCGTTGATTTATCCGTTTCAACTGCCTCTTTATAAGGTGGATAATGTGAAAAGTCGCTGCTTATAATAAAAAGATTCTCTGATGTGAACCAGGGTTTGATGGCCTCTGCAATCTTTTTTACCATATTTTCATTATTCGTTCCGATAATAATAGGAACAATCAATGGTTTGTCTTTAAAATAATATTGAATAAAAGGTAATTGAACTTCGATGCTGTGTTCCTGCAGATGTGCATCCGTAGGAAAGTTGAATACTTTGTTTTCCCTGATAAGTTTATTGGCAATTTCCCTGTTTACCACAATCTTCCCCATCGGTGTTATATAATCACCTGAATTATATACCGATGCTCCATCGAATGACATTACATGACTTGACCCGATAATAAAGATATTTTTATATACCGAATTCCCCGATATTGCTGAATAGGCTGCTGCAGCTATTTTCCCTGAGAAAACATACCCGGCATGCGGACTGATTATAGCCCTCACATCCCAGTTTACAGGTGATTTTTTACAACTTTCGAAAAGTTGGAAAAGATCATTTGTGAGAGTCTCTTTGTCAGGCGGATAAAATCTTCCTGCAGCAACCGGCTGCCTGTCAGTTGTAGTTGTTTTTTGGGAAAATGTTTCCATAATAGCAAATATTGAAAGCAAAACAATGAAAACTGTTCGCATGACATTTACAATAAATTGGCGAAATAAAGTTACACCAAAAAATTGAAGAAGAATAGTTTATTTTAAAATGTCAGGGGAAGAATTAAATAAGAACCATCGACTCTTTAAGAATCTCTCCTTTTTTATCAGTACCATATATTTTAATTCCAAGGCTGATGGTTGGAGTGCTAATTATATCTATTATTGGACTGAGTACATCCTTGATATCTTCAGCTTCCATATTATCAAACTCTTCAATATTAAAATAGAGGTGTATCAACAAGGTATATTCACTATCCTTTATGGAGCAAAGAGCTTTAATAATTTTTGCAAGCCAGATTGTTGATGCAGTGTTAAAGTATTCCAGATTAAACCGGAGATTAGTGGTATTCCTGGGATTTTTTTTATATTCAAGAACCCAATCCAGAACATTTTCATAAAGATCTGCAGCATTCTCCGGAATTGACCTTCCTGAAAAGATAAGCTCACCCGTTAGCTGATTTAAATCAATCTGTGGTGTGGTTGCTGTTGGTTCTATGAATAAACTTTTTAATTCCACATTAAGAGCCTCTTTGTTGTTAATGAAAGATAAAAAATTTTAACCAAAAATATAATAATTTTTTCATAATAGTAGTCTTCTTTATCAAAAAGAACTGACCAGTTGTCAAATATTTTAGTCTGTTTAAATAATCCTTATAATATTTAGGGGTTGCTTGTTGTCCTTTTGATCATGTTTTCTTGTATATCAATATATTAATATGTTATCTTTGCAGGCTGAAATTTGTGACAAAAAAAATGGAGATTATTCTTAAAGAAAAAATAAAAGAAGCTGTTAAAATTATTTACAATAGCGAGGTTACAGATGACCTGATCCAGATACAGGAAACGAGAAAAGATTTCAAAGGGGACTTCACCCTGGTTGTTTTCCCTCTTCTGCGCTTCTCGAAAAATACACCTGAAAAGACCGGTGAGACTATTGGAAATTATCTGGTTGAGAAATTCCCGGAAGTCTCAGGTTTTAATGTCATTAAAGGGTTCCTGAACCTCGAAATTTCGGATGCCTGGTGGGTGAAGTATTTCGGAAAAATGGCATCTGAGAAAAGTCACCTGGAGAACTGCCAGGTTTCGAATCCTGAAACAATCCTCGTAGAATATTCTTCTCCTAATACCAATAAGCCATTGCACCTCGGACATATCCGCAACAATCTTCTCGGATATTCACTTTACCGGATATTATCAGGCTGTGGACATAAAGTCATAAAAACAAATATTGTTAACGACCGTGGAATACATATCTGCAAGTCGATGCTTGCCTGGCAAAAATCAGGAAATGGTGAGTCTCCTCAGTCATCCGGAATGAAAGGAGATCATCTGGTTGGGAAATACTATGTCTTGTTTGAAAAGGAATACCAGGAACAGATCGCGAAACTTATGCAGGAAGGTATGGATGAGGCAGAGGCAAAAAATTCAGCATCCCTTATGAGGGAGGCCAGGGAGATGCTCCTTAAGTGGGAAGCCGGTGATAACAAAGTTGTTGATTTATGGAAAATGATGAACTCGTGGGTTTATGCCGGATTTGAAGAGACTTATAAAGAATTAGGTGTGGATTTTGATAAAATTTACTATGAATCAGACACTTACAAAATTGGAAAAGATATAGTCCTCTCCGCTCTGAAAGAAAACATTCTTTACAGAAACGATGACAGTTCAATTTGGGCTGATCTTACTCCGGATGGATTGGATCAAAAGCTTCTTCTTCGTTCCGATGGTACTGCAGTATATATGACTCAGGATCTGGGAACTGCGGTAAACAGGTACAATGAATTTAAATTCGATAAGAATATTTACGTTGTTGGAAATGAACAAAACTACCATTTTCAGGTACTTAAAGCTCTTCTTAAGCGAATGGGATATAAATGGGCCGATGGCCTGATCCATTTTTCATACGGTATGGTTGAGCTTCCGGAAGGAAGAATGAAATCGCGCGAAGGAACAATAGTGGATGCTGATGACCTTATAAAAGAGATGCAGGAAACTGCCATGGAAGTCTCATTGGAACTGGGTAAACTGGCTGATTTTTCTGAAGAAGAAAAGGAAGATATTTTTAGGAAAATAGGACTTGGCGCTCTGAAATATTATATCCTTAAAGTGGATCCGCGAAAGAACATGACATTTAACCCTGTTGAATCAATTGATTTCAATGGAAATACCGGACCATTTATTCAATATACATATACAAGGATAAAATCAGTGTTCAGGAAAGCGGAGCAAATGGGGATTCATGCTGAACCTGATACTTTGTCTGAAGCAAAAGCGGGGACAAAGGAAATCGAGCTAATTAAAATGTTGCGGAAGTTTGCTGAAACTGTTTCAGCGGCAGCAACAGGCTGTAGCCCTGCCATAATAGCAAATTATTGCTATGAACTTTCCAGGAAATATAATCAGTTCTATCACGATTATTCAATTCTTGGAGAAGATGATTTAGCACTAAGAAATTTCAGACTGGTTCTGTCAAAGGTAACCAGCGAAATTATTTATACCGGTATGTGGCTATTAGGTATTGAGATGCCGGAAAGAATGTAGTCCGAAGTCTGGGGTCAGAAGTAAAAGCAGTCCTGTTTAGGACTTCGGACTTCCGACAATAATTTAACTAATAGCAAAATATATATCTTCTATACCATGTTTGAAAATTTAAGTGAACGTCTGGAGAAATCCTTTAAACTTCTTAAAGGACAGGGCAGAATATCTGAAATAAACATTGCTGAAACACTTAAAGATGTTCGCAGGGCATTGCTTGATGCTGACGTTAACTTTAAAATCGCCAAACAATTTACCGATACAGTTAAGCAGAAAGCCTTAGGGCAGGAAGTGCTTAAGTCAGTTAACCCATCGCAGATGATTGTTAAAATCGTTCATGATGAACTGGTTGAGCTGATGGGTGGCGATAAAACCGACATCAATATTAAGATCAATCCTTCTATAATATTGATAGCCGGTCTTCAGGGTTCAGGAAAAACGACCTTTAGTGGGAAACTTGCGAAATGGGTAAAGACCAAAAGAGGAAAAAATCCTTTGCTTGTTGCCTGTGACGTTTACAGGCCAGCTGCTATAGAACAGCTAAAAATAATCGGAACTCAGATCGAGGTGCCGGTTTATACTGAAGATGGGAACATGAGTCCGGTGGTTATTGCCCGGAATGCTGTTAAAGAGGCAAAAAAGAAGGGGTACGATCTGTTAATTATCGATACCGCCGGACGGCTGGCCATTGATGAAGATATGATGAAGGAAATATCATCTGTTAAGGATGTGGTAAACCCTCATGAAATACTATTCGTAGTCGATTCCATGACCGGCCAGGATGCAGTTAATACTGCCAGGGAATTCAATGAAAGGCTTGATTTTGATGGAGTTGTATTAACAAAACTCGATGGTGATGCGCGTGGAGGGGCAGCTCTTTCAATTAAATCGGTTGTTAACAAACCTGTTAAGTTTGTAAGTTCCGGTGAAAAAATGGATGCAATTGATATCTTCTATCCGGGTAGAATGGCCGACAGGATACTTGGGATGGGCGATATTGTGTCTCTTGTTGAAAAAGCACAGGAACAATATGACGCTGAAGAAGCAAGGAAACTTCAAAAGAGAATCGCGAAAGATCAGTTCGATTTCAACGATTTTATTACCCAGATACAGCAGATAAAAAAAATGGGTAATGTAAAAGATCTGATGGCGATGATTCCTGGTGTCGGAAAAGCTGTCAAAGATCTTGATATTGATGATAACGCATTTAAAGGAATAGAAGCCATTATAAAAAGCATGACCCCCGAAGAGAGAGTTAACCCGGTCGTGCTTAACGGAAGCAGACGTAAAAGAATCGCCATCGGAAGTGGAACAAGTGTTCAGGAAGTGAATAAACTCCTGAAACAGTTTGATGAAACAAGACGGATGATGAAAATGATGACTAAAAGTGGAAATGTTGCCAGGCTTATGGGTAAATAATAATCTTCGCGATGTATACAATAATTGACGGTAAAAAGATTGCATCTGAAATAAAACAGGAAATTGCAGAGGAAGTTGCAAAACTCAGAATTGCAGGCAAAAAGATACCACACCTCGCTGCAATCCTGATTGGGAACAACGGATCCAGCGAAACCTACGTTGCAAATAAGGTAAAAGACTGTAAGGAAGTAGGCTTCAAATCGACACTTCTGAGATTTGGAAATGAAATAACTGAGGCTGTTTTGCTTGACAAAATTGCAGAACTCAATAATGATAGCGATGTCGATGGATTCATAGTACAGTTACCATTACCTGGTCATATATCAGAGAATAAAGTAATAGAAGCGATAGACCCAAAAAAAGATGCAGACGGCTTTCACCCGGTTAATCTTGGAAGAATGATGGTCGGACTTCCCGGATATCTGCCTGCCACTCCATTTGGGATTGTTGAACTTATTAAAAGATTCCGGATAGAGACATCCGGGAAGAAATGTGTGGTTATTGGCCGCAGTAACATTGTTGGCAGACCTGTAAGTATTCTTCTTTCCCAGAAAGGAATGGATGCAACAGTAACCGTTGTCCATAGCCGTACAAAAAACATTAAGGATATTGTCAGTCAGGCCGATATAATTATTGCAGCTATCGGTTCTCCGGCATTCGTTACCGCAGAAATGGTAAAGGAAGGAGCGGTTGTTATAGACGTTGGCACAACTCGTATCAGTAGCGCTGAAACTAAATCGGGTTTCAAACTTGTTGGTGATGTCGATTTTGAAAATGTGGCCCCTAAATGTTCTTATATCACTCCAGTCCCCGGGGGAGTCGGACCAATGACCAGAGTATCACTGTTGCGTAACACCCTTATAGCTGCAAAAAAAGATTGACCATTAACATATCTAATTCCTGCCGTATTATTTAGGAAACTCAACACCCGTGAAATAGAGATCAAATCCACCTTTACCGCCAGGCCTATTGGAGGAGAACATCATAAAAAAGTTTATAAAATCTGGATGATACCCGATAACCGGCCTGTATTCATCTGATGAAGTATTTATGCCCGGACCAAAATTAACCGCTGTACTCCATTTGCCATTTCTGAAAATAGAGTAATAAAGATCAAACCCGCCCAATCCACCTGGCCGGTTGGAAGTAAAAACCATAACCTTTCTGAAGACCAGCGGGCATTTATCATCACTGGAACTGTTTATACTATCGACCTTGGATGATGCTACATAATCAAGATTAAACCATGAGTCTATGTCTTTTTCCTCAGGTTTCTTTTGCAGAAAAATATCAAAATTTCCATCTCTATTAGAGCTGAAATAGGTGGAATCAAGGTTTGAATCAAAACAAATATATGCATCGTCATAACTTGTATTCAGAAGTTTTATAGGGAAGGGTCCTTCAATTTCTGGAAGGCTGGAGTTATATACAGGCTGGTTTTTAAGATAAAATAAATCCAGATTTCCCTCTTCGTTTACTGAAGAAAGTAACAAATATTCAAATCCATCCCATGAACTGTAAAAGCGATATGGTCCGAAATCATTTCCCGGGGTTTTTGCTCTATTTATTAGTTTATCAAGGAAAGCATCTGTAGTCATGGCAGCTTCAAGTCCGAAACTTCCGTTCGTTTGATCAAATACAAAAGAAATATTTGCCTGTTCAAGGTCAAATTGCCCGCCGGAACTTCTCCTGTTACTTGAAAATAATATTGGCGCATTGCCGTATAACTGGTATAATGCCATATTATAGTCATCATATCCAGAATTAATAGACGTAATGTTTACAACTGTGTCGGGGAAAGTACCTTTTGGAAAGTTTATATGATTCCCGGTTTTTTTACAATCAGTAATAAATATTGAAATTATTAACATGCTTAAAACCAATACCATATAGTTAATAGAAACTGATTTTTTCATATATATGCATTTAGGGAATGTAATATTACAAATATATTAATATAAAATGAAAAACCGGGTAGGGTCCCGGTTCTTCAAAAATAGAATTTAGGTTAATTCTAAGGTAATTAGGGTATGGTTTTTAATAAATTCTCTTTAACAAATAATAGATGATTATTTTGCACATGAGGTTGCGTGAGGATTATAAAAAAAACAGAATAACAGCTCACTGACTGTATTAATCTATAAGCCAGGTGTTTAAAAAAATATTAAAATGTTGATAATTGGATATTTAAGTAACCAGCCTTATTAAAAATAGTATTAATTTTGTGCGTATATTTTTGTGACCGATGGAAAAAGATAAGTATGGGTTTTCATATGAGGAAGAGGTGAAGCATGCTGTGCAGAAGTTTGAGAAAATGAGGAAAAATAATGAAAATTATTTTTTTGATGTTATTGAATTTGAGACAATTATTGATTATTATATTGAGAGCAATAACGCATCAAAAGCTTTTGAAGCAGCAACATTAGCTTCCGAACAACATCCAAATTCAGTATCGATTCAGTTAAGGAAATCCAGAGTTTTACTTGATAAAGGACGTGCCGTGGAAGCTCTCAGGTTACTTAAGAAACTGGAAAGTATTGAACCTGGAAACCATGAGATATATATTGCCAAGGGAACAGCATTAGGCATGCTTGGAGACATTCAGGGAGCAAAAAAAATGTTTGATTATTCTCTGACTCTCGAATCTGAAGATGTCGAAAATATCCTTTTTGCTATAACTTCAGTCTTACAAAACCTTAATTATTATGAGCATCTGATCCCTTACATGTTGAAACTCGTAAAGATGGAACCGGAATTCAAAGCTCATCTGTACGATCTTGCTTATGCGTATGAGAAGATTGAGGATTTTGAAAACAGCATTATTTACTATCTGCAATATCTTGAGGAGGAACCATTTTCTGATAGTGCATGGTACAACCTTGGAATAATTTATAATAAGCTTGAATCGTACGAGAAAGCGATGGAAGCTTATGATTATGCTCTGGCCATTAATTCTCAGAATACTTTCGCACTTTTTAATAAAGGAAACATTCTAAGCAATATTGATAAGTATACTGACGCAATTCCTGTTTATCATGAATACCTTGAAAACGAACCTGATAGTTTTGAGGCAATGACTTATCTTGCAGAATGTTATGAAAAGATAGGTGAAGTAACAATGGCACGGAAATATTATCAGGAAGCTATTGAACTTGCCCCTGATTTTGCTGATCCGTGGTTCGGCCTTGGTGTAATAGCTCTTAATACCGGAAATACTGATGACAGCCTTATCTATTTCAGAAAAGCTGTACGACTCGATGATGAAAATCCTGAAATCTGGTACCTGCTTGGTAAAGCACACTATTCCAATGGAGAGAAAAAAGCTGCTTTGAGATGTTTCAGGGAAGCCCTTAAACTAGACGCATACTTTGACGAAGTGTGGGCCGATCTGGGAAATATCATCGTTAAGGACGGGCTTGCTGAAAAAGCGCTTCCATATCTCGAACATGCATATAAAGTAACAGGGGATGTGCCTGGCATAAACTACCTGCTTGCCTCATTTTATCTGAATTCAGGAAGTGCTGAAAAAGCATTCCGGCACCTGACACTGGCTGTTAACCTCGATAAGGATATATTCAGTGATTTTGAGGATATATTTCCACGATCTCTCTTTACGAGAAAGATTAAAAAGCTTCTTGAAGAAAATAGTCTCATGTAATATTTACATATTTATTTAACCAATTTATGAAAAACGTGCTTCCATTCATGCCGGAAAGGCCTGCTAAACCAAGAAATTCAGGAATCACTATGGTGATGGACAAAGGCCTCAGTATAAGGGAAGCTGAAGACTTTATGTCGGTGGGAAGCGAGTATACTGACTTTGTAAAACTTGGTTTTGGTACATCGCTGATAACTCCCGGTTTCGAAAAGAAAATTACCATCTATAAAAAATCAGGGGCTATACCATACTTCGGAGGAACTCTCTTTGAAGCATTTATCGTGAGGAATATGTTCAGAGAGTATATTGAATTTCTTGATAAATACGAAATTGAATTTGTAGAGGTGTCTGATGGATCTTACGACATTGAGCATAATAAGAAACTTGAATATATCAGCAAGCTGGCTGAAAGGGGTACGGTTATTTCGGAAGTCGGTTCCAAGAAAAAAGACGTAGTATATTCTCCCGATGAGTGGGTTGCTTTGATGAAAGCTGAACTTAATGCAGGATCAGTTAAGGTCATTGCAGAAGCACGTGAATCAGGTACTACCGGGATATATAATGAAGATGGCTCAATAAATAATAAAATAATTTGTGCAATATCCGATCATATTAAAATGGAAAATGTTATCTGGGAAGCTCCACTGAAATCACAACAGGCATGGTTCATCAAGCACTTTGGAGCAAATGTAAACCTTGGTAATATAGCGCCTAATGAGATTATTCCGCTTGAATCACTGCGTCTTGGTCTTCGTGGTGACACTTTCTTTCAGTTCCTGCCGGATGATCTGAAGCAGTGGTAATAATTCTTTTTATAGTTTGTTCAATTTACAAAAAACCTGAAAAATGAGAAAATTTGGCCTCATAGGATATCCTCTCGGGCATTCTTTCTCTATAAAGTATTTTTCCGAAAAATTCATTCGTGAAAATATAAGTGATTGTCAATATGAGAATTATCCTTTAACAAGTATTGACCTTCTGGATGAATTAATTTCCAATAATTCTGATCTTTACGGATTAAATGTAACTATCCCATATAAATCTGCTGTTATAAAATACCTTGATTTTATTGATGAACAGGCCCAGTCTGTTGGGGCTGTTAATGTATTGAAATTAAAAAGGAGTGGTGATAAAGTAGTATCAAAGGGTTATAATACCGATATTGACGGTTTCAGGAACTCCATTTTTCCATATCTCGGGGGAAGAGTTATTAATGCTTTGGTTCTTGGAACAGGAGGAGGTGCAAAAGCTGTATGTTATGTCCTTAGAAAGTTAGGCATTAAAATAACTTCAGTGGACATAATCAAACTTGAAGGAGTATTTAACTATTCTGAAATTACCGACAATATATTGATCAGCAATCAGTTGATTGTTAATACAACACCTTTGGGTATGTTTCCTGATATATTAAGAAAACCCGATCTGAACTACAGCTGCCTCAATAAAGATCATATTCTTTTCGACCTTGTCTATAATCCGGAACTCACATCTTTTTTGAAAGCGGGAAAGGAGCAAGGCTGTACTATAATAAGCGGGATAAGAATGCTTTACGGCCAGGCTGAGAGGGCCTGGGAAATCTGGAATGATGACAATCTATAGTTTCGGGTTCCAGGTTTCTATTTAAAAGTTTACAGTTCCGGGTTCCGCGTACCTCGTACCGTTTGCTATCCGTCAAAAGTTTTCCTTGCACCTTTTCTTCTGACCCAGTACCTTGGATCACATTCAATACATTCCTGATTCCAGTAACCGGGAGTCACAAATGATCCTTCCCTGGTTTTAAGCAGCCTTTCATAAATAGCAAAAACAGGATTAAAAACAAGATCTGTAACACCAATTGTATATTTTGGTTCTTCGCCCGGTACCTCTGAGACTTCCTGCATCTCTTTTACTTCCAGGTTGTTGAATTTTAGCAGGTCACTTAGAAAAGCAACACGCTTAAGTGTTGCACCTGACTCAATAATGGTACAACGAACTCCATTAATTTCGCTTACAATATGTTTTGCATTATTAATAGCCATATCTTTTAAACTTTAAACTTTCACCTTTAACCCATTGAAACCCACCCCATGCCCCCCGCCGAAGCGGGGCAGGCTCTCCCAGGAGGGGAATTATTAGGGTTTGCTTTCGCCTTTTGCCTTTAGCCTTTTCTAAACCCCAAAACTTAAATTTCTTATTACCTCAAATAAAATGCTTGCAAAACCTGTAACAACAATACCCGCTACACATATACCCAGCGCAAACCGCGTTGGAAAATCACTTCTGAACTTTTCAATTGGGTTTTCGCCTTTGTTAATAAACATCGCTTTTATAACAAGAAGGTAATAAAATAATGATATGATTGTATTAAGAACTGCAATCAGTACAAGAAGATAAAACCCTTTCTGTGCTGCTGCTGTGAATAAAAAGAACTTTCCGAAAAAACCTGCAACCGGAGGAATCCCTGCAAGAGAAAACAATGCCAGAGTCATTATCAGGCTGAGTTTTGGGTTTGTATGATATAGGCCGTTGTAGTCCTCTATGTTTTCCCTTCCTTTTGAATTTGAAATAGCTATAACCACACCGAAAGCGCCCAGATTTGAAAAGATATATACCAGAACATAATAAATTACAGAAGCCATACCAAGCTGATTTCCCCCGATAAACCCCAGGAGAATATATCCTGCCTGGGAAATTGATGAAAAAGCGAGGAATCGCGTAATATTCTGTTGGCGAATGGCAAATAGATTACCTATAGTCATTGTAAGTACTGCAGTAACATAAATGGTCTTCTGCCATGTAGCTATTATCTCCGGAAATACACTGAACAGAAGAATTATGAGAATAAATACTGCAGCTCCTTTTGAAATGACTGAAAGATATGATGTTATGTTTACAGGAGAGCCTTCATAAACATCGGCCGTCCATAGATGAAAGGGAACGATGGATATTTTAAATGCCATACCGGCAAAGAAAAAGATGAACGCCAGGATCTGTAGATTATTATTGCCAAAAAGTGCAGCAACTTCATTGAAATATAATGTACCTGTGGTCCCATATATTAAGGATAATCCGTACAAAAGAATACCTGATGACAATGCTGACGATAAAATGAGTTTAATACCTGCCTCTGCCGATTTGTTTTTATAACGGTCAAAAGCCGCAAGGGCCGCTATTGGAATCGTGGCCAGTTCAATTCCAATATAGAACATTAAGAAATGACCTGCCGATATCATGAAGTTCATACCCACAAGTGTTGATATCAGGAGAATAAAATACTCACTGATTTTTTCAGAGTTTTCTTCCTTTTTAAGCCAGGTAACTGACTGAATAAAAACCAATAATGCTCCTATATTCAGGACATTCTTCATCAATAGTATGGTATTTGAAGTTACATACATACCACCAAAAAGAGAGCCCGTTGGTGAAGGTATAAAACCAATTAAAGTTATTACTCCAAAAAGGCTCACTGAGAAAAGACTTATATATCTCCTTTTATCAGGATTCACAAAGATCTCAGCCATTAAAACTAAAAGAGCCGCAGCTATCAGCAGCAGTTCATGCCGCATCACAAAAATGGTTCCTAAGCTCATATTATAATATTACCCAAAACATTTATAATAAATAATTCAAAATGGATTAAGAGCAATAATCTTATTAACAATAGGTTGAAGACTAGTTCCAATCATCGTTGAAAGCCAGAATGGTGCAAGGCCTATAGCAGCAACTGCCCCAATCAAAGTAACAACTGATATCTTCTCAAACCATTTTGCATCGGTAATATGATTATGATGCTCATTTGTTGTGGGACCGAGTAAAAGTGTTGCAACTACTCTTAAAATATATACTGCTGTGATTACTATCGAAGAGACAGCAAGTATTGTTACAATCCGGTAAAAGAGTTCAGGATGCTGGAATGCCCCAACGAAAATAGTCATTTCAGCAACGAAACCACTTAATCCGGGTAATCCAAGCGAAGCCAGACCTGCAATTACATAACAAACCGACAGAAATGGAATAACCTTCATCAATCCACCCATCTCATTTATCATCCTGGTATGTGTCCGGCCATAAAGCATCCCTATGAGAGCAAAGAACAGGGCTGTCATTAAACCATGGGAAATCATCTGAAGAATTGCTCCGTTCATAGCGGTTTTATTCATCATAAGTACCGCAAATAATACCAGGCCACAATGGCTCACAGACGAGTAAGCATTAATATATTTTAGATCTTTCTGGGCAATTGCTCCGAAAGCTCCATAAACGACACTGATAGAGGTTAGTATAATAAATATCCATGATAATTCCTGAGCAGCTTCAGGCATTAGAAAAATAGCTACTCTGAAAGCTCCATATCCTCCGAGTTTCATCAAAACACCTGCATGCAGCATCGATACAGCAGTAGGAGCAGAAGCATGTCCGTCAGGCGACCATGTGTGAAAAGGAAATAAAGCACCAAGTACACCAAATCCGACAAACGTTAGTGGGAAAAATAATCTCTGAGCTGGTAAAGGTATAGCAACTTTAGAAATTTCAAGTATATTAAATGTAAGCTGGCCTCCATTAGGTGATGAATTAAAGTAAATTCCAAGTAGTCCAACCAGTAGAAGTGCAGAACCACCCATAAGCATCAATGTCAGTTTCATAGCTGAATACTCTTTGGGGCCGCTTCCCCATATACCAATTAACAGATACATGGGAATTACCGCAAGTTCGTAAAACAGGAACATTGTAAAAAGGTCAATCGAAATGAAAAATCCGAAAACCCCTGAAGCAAGAAGAATCAGAGAAATAAAAAACTCTTTTTTGAGAAACTCAACTTCCCATGATGCAAAAATTCCGGCAAAAACCACAAGTGAGGTAAGTGCAATCATTGCAACGGATATCCCATCTACGCCAACAGCGTAATGAATGTTAAGACTTTTATACCATAAATAGTCTTTTACAAATAACATTTCTGCAATATTTCCGGAATGACGTGCAGACAGGTAAAGGTAGACAAGAATTGCTGCAAGTACTAGTTGCAGACCCATTCCAAAGGCTGACACCAGTCGAACATGGCGGGCATCTTTTAAAAACAGGATAGCTGTTATGGTTAAAACCGGAATTACGACAAACAGTGATAAAATATCCATAATAAAAAGTCTTTTTCTTAATAATCAGTTATTTCCACAGGTAAATAAATAATATTGCCAGCATGATCGCTCCTGTAACAAAGACAAAAGCATATTTCTGTAATTGTCCCGACTGAAAACCTTTAATCCTTAACGAAACACTTTGCGTTACAGAGGCTATTGCATTCATTGTGCCATCAACAATATGCCTGTCGAACCACGCAACCGGCTCTGATATGTATCTGAAAATGATCTTCTTCGTAACAAAAAGGTACAATTCGTCCATATAAAACTTGTTGTAGGCCCATTTATAGGTGTATTTAAATATTGCAGCCAGCTTATCAGAGATTTCACTCTCCTTCCGGTACATTACAAATGCTATCCCTATTCCAAGTAAGCCAATCAGGACAGAAGGTATAGCTACTATCAGTTCAATCTCCGTTTCGAAAACCTTACCGTCAGAGGTAACCAGTTCATTAAAAGGAATAAATCCTGTAAACACTGATCCGATGGCGAGCACAATTAATGGAATTGTCATTGTTGCAGGAGCTTCATGTGGTGTATGATGATAATGAGTCTCTTTCCCCCAGAAAATGCTGAAATAGAGCCTGAACATATAAAAAGCAGTCAGGCCTGCAACAATATACTCAACAGCAAATAAAAGTTTATTGTTGTGAAATGCTGCAGCAAGTATTTCATCCTTGCTGAAGAATCCTGATAAAGGTGGAATTCCGGCAATTGTAAGACAAGCTATTAGGAACGTCATGTGAGTGATAGGCAGATATTTACGAAGTCCCCCCATCTCTGTCATATGATTTGTGTGGACTGCATGGATAATTGCTCCGGCCCCCAGAAACAGCAATGCTTTAAACATAGCATGAGTGAACAGGTGGAACATTGAGGCCATATATCCTAATCCTTCATGTCCCCCATAACCTGACACTCCCAGAGCAAGCATCATATAGCCGATCTGCGATATTGTGGAGTATGCCAGTACTCTCTTTATATCGGTTTGGGTACAGGCAATTACTGCAGCAAAAAGTGACGAAAATGCCCCTACATAAGCAACAACTTCGAGAGCAGCAGGAGCGGAAAATGCGTAAATAGGAAACATTCTTGCAACCAGATAGACACCAGCTACAACCATTGTTGCGGCATGAATAAGAGCTGAGACTGGCGTTGGGCCTTCCATTGCATCCGGAAGCCAAATATGGAACGGGAACATAGCTGATTTACCAACACCTCCCATAAAAACAAAGATCATGGACCAGGTCATTACAGAGAGACCCATGAATGCGATGCCACCACCCTGTGCAATAGCTGATCCGGCCGGATCAGTAAGGGTTATAAAATCAAATGTTTTAGTGTTGAACGACAGGATCAGAATCCCTATAAGAAATCCAAGATCTGCAAACCTGGTAACTATAAATGCTTTTTTTGAAGCTCTTACTGCTGATGGTTTCTGATAATAAAATCCTATCAGAAGGAAAGAGGATACACCAACCAGTTCCCAGAAGATATACATCTGGAAAATATTTGTTGCCAGAACCAATCCAAGCATCGAGAAACTGAATAGTGAAAGAAACGCAAAAAAACGTTCGAAACCTTTTTCACCTTTCATGTATCCAAGGCTATAGATGTGAACCATTAATGAAACGGTGGTTATCACCACCAGCATCATTACCGATATTGGATCAAGCAGAACCCCCAGATCAATATGGAGTTTGTCAGTTAACTGAAGCCATGTTATGTTGAAGGCAGAAATTTTCTGATATGCTCCTTCAATCTTTTCGCTGGTAAAAAAGTATTTGTATGCTGTAATATATGATAGTATGGTGATTATTGCAAGTCCGCCAGTTCCAAATAAGCCGGAAAGCTTTGGCTTAAGCTTATGACCTGCTAATCCAAGCAGGATAAACAAAAGAAAGGGTAGAAGAGGAATCCAGATTGTATAACTGAAATTTATCATATCTAAAACTTCCTATGAGTGTTGTAATCAGAATTTCATTTCGTTAACGTCTTCAACATTAATGGTTGTAAACCGCCGGTAAATATTAATAATAATAGCTATCGCAACAGCAGCTTCAGAGGCAGCCACTGCAATTACAAACAGGCTGAAAAACATCCCTTCAAGTTTATGAGGATATAGAAACCTGTTAAATGCCAGAAAATTTATATTTACAGAGTTTAATATCAATTCTACCGACATAAGAATTGTTATAAGATTACGTCGGGTCAGAAAACCGTAAACACCGGTAAAAAACATTATGGTGGCCAGAACTAAAAAGTATTGAATTGGTATTCCTGTATTCATATTATTTCTGATTTATTAATGGTGACTGGGCCTTTGCGGGACCACCGTTTTTTGCAACCACAATAGCTGCAATCATTGCTGCAAGAAGTAAAATAGAGATAACTTCAAATGGAAGTACATATCCGTCATAATCAACCGATAAAAGACTTTTTCCTATCAGCCTCATATCCACCTCCTTTGCTACTTCGGAAGTTGCTGAAAATTTATAATCCAGGATGGTTATTATTGACAGAATAGCACCGGCTAATGAAGCAATAGCTGAAAATATATTCTTTTTCCAGCCTGAATGTTCAAACTTCTTACTTAAATGACTTGTTAGCAGTATTGAGAAAATAATAAGAACAACAATACCACCAGCATAAAGAGTTAATTGAACTGCAGCAAGAAACTGGTAGTTTAACATAAAATAGAGACCCGATGTTGATACCAGCACAAATAGCAGATATATTGCAGCCCTAAGTATCTTTCGGCTTGTAACTGTCAGCACTGAAAAGACAATTATCATTGCTGAAAAAAGAATAAACATTATCTGGTTAAAGGCCATTACTCAACTCCTTTCATTAATTGGGAACCTGGTTTATTTAATGTTTTGATCAAAAGTGCCCTGTTAAATACTGCATGTTCAAATCCCTGTGCAAAGGCAATTGCGTTCGAGGGGCATGTTTTAACACATAATGCACAGAAAGTGCACATGCCTAATCTGTAAATATGTTTATCTATCGCCCTTTTCTTCTTGCCATCTTCTGTAACAATGGATTTTGAAATAATTTCGATTGACCCGTTTGGGCAATTTATTTCACAAATTCCGCAACCGGTGCATTTATGTTCATTTTTCTCATTGTGCGGCATCACCACCTCACCTTTGAAACGGTCGAACATAACAAGATCTTTCCTGTTATTCGGATATTTTTGAGTTACAATTGTACCTGGTCTGAAAAAGTATGATCCGGTTACTTTCATACCTTTCATAAGTGACCAGACGCCAAATACTATTTCCTTCAGATAATTTATTATACTTCTCATTCAGAGATATATCTTTATGATTATTTACTATTAAAAATGCCAGCCCATTAGAACTATAAAGGCCATTATTAACACATTAACAAGATTAATCGGTAGCAGGAACTTCCACTCAAGTGTAAGTAACTGGTCAATTCTTAAACGCGGGAATGTCCATTTAAACCACATCATCAGGAAGATCACGAAGAAAGTTTTTCCAATATACCAGAAAAATGGAGGTATGAAATCCATAATAATGTTAAAACCGACCCAGTTACCGACATGAAAGGGCATCCATCCTCCAAGGAATACTGTGGCTGCTATTGATGCTACAATAAACATATTCATATATTCAGCAAGGAAAAAGAAAGCGAATTTTATTCCTGAATATTCTGTGTGATATCCTGCTGTGAGCTCTGATTCTGCTTCAGCAAGATCGAATGGTCCTCGGTTAGTCTCAGCAGTACTGGAAATAAGAAAGATAATAAAAGCTATAAATGCCGGGATATGACCTCTGAAAATGAACCATCCCGCCCTTTGAGCTTCAACAATTTCTGAAAGTTGCATAGATCCCGCAAGTATCACTATAGTTATAATAGACAGACCTACAGACAATTCATAACTTACAATCTGAGCTCCGCTTCGCATGGCTCCAATGAGGGAATATTTGTTATTGCTCGACCAGCCAGCCAGCAGGACTCCGATAACACCCATGGCGGATACTGCTATTACATATAAAACTCCGATGTTAAGATCAATAGCATGCAGCCCCATAGCAAATGGTATTGCAGCCAGGGCCATGAACCCAGCTATTATAACAATGAAAGGAGCGAGGTTAAAAAGAAAGCTGTCGGCATTCTTGATAGGAATCAATTCAACAAAAAGCAACTTAACAAGGTCTGCAATGGTCTGAAATATTCCGAAAGGCCCGACTCTGTTTGGCCCAAGCCTGTTTTGCATGAAGGCGCAGACTTTTCTTTCTGCATAAACGAGGAATAAACCAACAACAGCATAGAATAGCAGGAAGAGGACTCCGATGATCAGCATTTCGGTAACAGTTGTCCAGAATGGCGACATTGCATCATTAAGACTCGTGTTAATCGATTGAGTTAACGAAGAAAAATCGTAGAAGACTCTCCACCATGGCTCTGAAGGTAAAGGGGCAGAATTGGCAGAAACAATATCAAATAACATATTTTTTGTCTTTTAACTTTTGTTTTTAATTACCTGTCAATATCCGGTATCACCAGGTCCAGTGATCCTCCGATAGCGACAAGGTCAGCTATCTTGAATCCGCTTGCAATCTGGTTTAGTACAGATAGATTTACAAAATTCGGTGATCTGAACTTGACACGATACGGATTTTTATTACCATCACTGATAATATACACTCCTAATTCTCCACGTGCTGTTTCAACCCGCTGATAATACTCACCTTCAGGAAGTTTTATAATAGGTTTCATCTTCACCGCAAAAGGTCCATCAGGTATATTATCTATCAGTTGCTCAATAATATTCATTGATTCCCACATCTCTTCAATTCTTGCCACATACCTGTGATACGTATCGCCTTCAGTAAAAAGAATCTCTTTGAATATTATCCTGTCATATGCACTATAAGGTTCATGTTTCCTAACATCGCACGAAAAACCGGATGCTCTGCCTGATGGTCCGGTAATTCCATAGGATATAGCATCCTTAAGTGATAATTTCCCGATCCCTTTACTGCGTTCATGAAAAATCACATTCCCTGTGAGCAACTGATCATATTCCGGTAAAATTTTTCTGAAGTACTTTATAAAATCCTTTACACGTTTCTGGAAGTTAGGATGGATATCATACATCAGTCCTCCCGGACAGTTATAACTGACTATCATACGGCTTCCGCAAGTCTCTTCAAAAATATCAAGTATTTTTTCCCTGTCACGTAAACCGTAAAAGAAACAGGTTAATCCGCCAAGGTCCATGCCGAAAGATGCCCACCAAAGCTGATGTGACTGAATTCGGGTTAGTTCCGACATGATTGTTCGAATCACTTTTACCCTGTCGGGAATATCAACTTCAAGAGCTTTTTCAACACTCAGACAAACTGCTTCGTTGTTGATATGTGCTGACAAGTAATCCATTCTGTCAGTAAGGTGGATTATCTGAGGATATGTGATGCTTTCACACATTTTTTCTATGCCCCTGTGAATATATCCGATATGAGGCTGTACATTTTTTACAATCTCACCTTTAAGCGAAACTACAAGCCTCAATACCCCATGTGTAGAAGGGTGTTGCGGGCCCATATTAATAACATATTCCTGTTGTTCATCAGTAGTAATATTTTTTACCTTTTCTTCCATAAATTATTTGGTAACAATATTAATATCATCAACATAGTCTTTTCTTAAAGGGAACCCCCACGAATTGTCAAGAAAAAGTCTTCTCAGATCGGGATGATTAGTAAACTTAATCCCAAGCAGATCATATACTTCCCTCTCATGAAAATCAGCAGTTTTCCATAAATCAGACACTGAATCGAGTTGTGGATTCTCCCTTTCGGATGTTCGGGTCTTTAATACAACAACATGGTTAAAAATTGTCGAGCGTAAGTGATAGACAACACCCAGATCATGTCCGTAATCTACCCCGGAAAGGCAAAACAGATAATCAAATTGAGCCTCTTCTTTTTCCTTCAATTGTGTAGCTAACGAATGCAACTTTGATGAAGGAACCAATACTTCAGTAAACTGTTTGCCATCTTTTATTTCAAGATCAGGATCGATCGATTTAATAAATTCTCCTAATTGTATTTTATCCATTGAAAATCAGATTTCAGAATGAAGCAGGTAATTATTTAGTGTCGTGGGAGGCATTTCGTTTCTTCCTTGACTTTATAGTTTGAGTTTCAATCATTCGTTGAAGTTGCAGCATACCATATAATAATGCTTCAGGGCGGGGAGGACATCCCGGAACATAAACATCAACAGGAATTACATGTTCAACTCCTTTAACTACGCTATATGAATTAAGAAAAAACGGACCTCCGGAGATTGCGCAAGCACCCATAGCGACAACATATTTGGGTTCTGACATCTGATCGTATAGCCGTTTTAAAACCGGTGCCATTTTATTTACTATTGTTCCGGCAACAACAATAACATCTGCCTGTCGCGGACTTGCCCGGTAAACTTCCATGCCGAATCTGGCAAAGTCATGTCTGGGAGCTCCTGCGGCCATCATTTCAATACCACAACAGCTTGTTGCAAAGGTAAGTGGCCATAGAGAGTTCTTCCTTCCCCAGTTAATAACATCATCGATTGTTGTCAAAAGAACATTTGATGCGGATTCATGAAGAAGTTCAAGGCTTTCATTATCCCCGAATTCTTCTTTCTTCATTCCTTTTATTCCCATATAAGTGCATGTTTTTTCCAGGCATATAATAATCCTAAACCCAGAATAAAAAAGAATATCACAATTTCAATAAATGCAACCATTCCTACCTCTTTCATTACAACTGCCCATGGAAATACCAGTACTGTCTCAACATCAAAAACAAGAAAGAGAATAGCAAAAAGATAATATCCAACATTAAACTGGAGCCAGGTTACACCCTCTGTAGGTATGCCACATTCATAAGGTTCAAATTTCTGGGGGTTTATTGATTTTGGAGCTACAATCCCTGAAAAGATCAGAACCAATCCTACAAAAATGGCTCCCACAAGGAAAAATAAAATTAACCATTCATTACTCATAGAACATGATATTAGGTTTAGTTTAAGCCGCACAAAAATAGAATTATTTTTTTGTTTTGTGAAATTAATAACAGCATATAAAGGTGATAAATATCACATTATAATTGATCTTATTAATATTAACTTTGTACGCTGAAATAATGTTACTCCGCATCTATTGTAAAAAGGATTTAATAAGATGATTATGAAGTTTACAATATGATTTTATTCATTTTGTTTAATTCATTAAAATTTATCTTTTAGCAGTTATTTACCGATATTTTTAATATTCAGAATCAATAAAAACATTATGAGTTCAGATCCCCATCATTCAATAATATCAGGACTTAGCAGTGACGTATTGGAACATACTGAAGTTAAGGTAAGTAAATGCTACCAATGCGGAAAATGTTCGGCAGGCTGCCCTCTTTCAGAAGAGATGGACTTTCCTCCAAGTGTAATTATGCGAATGCTCCAGACAGACAATCCTGATCTTGAAGAAAAGGTCTTACGCTCATTCTCAATATGGGTTTGTCTTACATGCGAAATGTGCTTTGCAAGATGCCCTATGAGCATTGATATTCCCAAAATGATGGATTATCTGAGGGAAAGATCATTAAAAGAGAAGAAAGCCAATCCGAAAGCAAAAGAAATTGTTGCTTTTCATAAATCATTTCTTGATTCAATAAAGTATACAGGAAGACTTTATGAAATAGGTTTGTTTATTGATTATAAAGCCAGAACTTTAAAGATTCTCGATGATCTGGCTCTTGCTCCTAAAATGTTGAAACGTGGTAAACTGAATATTTTTCCAGAATTGATAAAAGACCGTTCTGGCGTTGCTGAGATGTTCAAAAAATCTTCAAAAAAAAATAATACTTAATTATATGACTCTTGGATTTTATCCTGGTTGTTCCCTGAAAGGATCCTCCCGTGAATACGCAGAGTCGGTCCTTGCGGTTGCAAAAGCCTTTGATGTAGAAATTGAGGAGATCACTGATTGGAATTGCTGCGGGGCAACAGCTGCTCATAACCTTAATAAAGAATTATCTCTGGCACTTCCTGCACGAATCCTTTCTCTGGCTGAAAAACAGGGGTTGAAGGAGATAGTTGTTCCATGCGCAGCATGTTACAGCCGCCTTACAGTTACTAAACATGAATTATCAAAAGACCCGCTTCTTAAAGCTACTGTTATTGAAGCAAATGGTCTTGATTATAGTGGATCTGTAAGTATTTTGAATATCATCCAGATGCTCGACAAATATATCACTCCAAACCTCGGGGGACGGGTAGTAAAACCATTTGATCATAAAGTAGCATGTTATTATGGCTGTTTACTTGTAAGACCTCATGAGATTCTGAAATTTGACCGCGAAGAAGACCCTCAATCTATGGATATTCTGATGCTTAAAACTGGTGCAACTCCCATTGATTGGGCTTATAAGACAGAATGTTGCGGAGCCGGCCTGTCTGTTTCAAGAACAAGCTCAGTTGGCAGACTTTCCGGAAAAATAATAGAAGATGCAAAAGACCGTGGCGCTGAAGCAGTAATTGTAGCCTGCCCGATGTGTCATTCCAACCTCGATATGCGTCGTGATGCAATTAATACTTTTCTTGGCGAGAAAGTCGATATCCCGGTTCTGTACATTACACAAGCGCTTGGGCTTGCTCTGGGTATTGATAGAAAAAAACTTGGCCTTCAAAGGCATTTTGTAAAAGTAACAGTTTGATTATTAATAAGTATATCAAGCAATTATATGTCGAAAATAGGGGTATTTGTCTGTCATTGCGGGGAGAACATAAGCGCAACAGTCGATTGCGCAAAAGTAGCTGAAACAGCAAGTAAATATGATGGTGTTGCTTTCAGTGTCGATTATAAATATATGTGTTCCGATCCGGGGCAGAGTTTAATCAAAAGCGCAATTGCTGAAAAGGGGCTCACAGGAGTAGTGGTGGCAGCATGCTCACCAAGAATGCATGAACCAACTTTCAGAAAAGCTTGTGCGGAAGCTGGTCTGAATCCTTATATGTGTGAGATGGCTAACCTGCGCGAACATTGTTCTTGGGTGCATGAAAAGGGTGAGGCTACCACAGAAAAGGCAACTGATCTTGTCAGGATACTTGTCGAAAAAGTTAAGTATAATCAATCTCTTAATGAAATCAGGGTTCCTGTAACCAAGACAGCTCTGGTAATTGGAGGTGGGATTGCCGGAATACAGGCAAGCCTTGATATTGCAAATACAGGTCATAAAGTTATTCTTATCGAAAAGGATCCTTCAATCGGTGGTCACATGTCTCAACTTTCGGAAACTTTTCCTACACTCGACTGCTCGCAATGCATTTTGACTCCAAGAATGGTCGAAGTGGCTCAACATCCAAACATTACATTATATACTTACGCTGAACTGGAAAGCCTCGAAGGTTTTATTGGTAACTTCAAGGCCAAAATTCGCAGAAAATCAAAAAGCCTTGACGAAAAGCTGTGTACAGGTTGTGGTTTATGCACAACTAAATGTCCGACAAAAAAGATTCCGAGTGAATTTAATGAAGGGTTGGGCAATAGGCCAGCTATCTATGTGCCTTTCCCTCAGGCTGTTCCTAATAAGCCAGTAATCGACAGGATACATTGCACATATTATACAAAAGGTAAATGCAGAATTTGCGAAAAAGTCTGCCCTACACAAGCAATCCGTTTTGATCAGGAAGATCAGATTGTAGAAGTTGAAGTTGGAGCACTTGTAATAGCTACAGGATTCAATATTAAACAGACAGATTTTTTTCCAGAATATGGTTATGGCAAATATCCGGATGTGATTACCGGTCTTCAGTTTGAACGCCTTGCATCGGCTTCTGGTCCGACATTGGGTGAAATACGCAGACCCTCAGATGGAAAAATACCGGAGAAGATTGTATTCTTAGCTTGTGCCGGTTCGCGCGATCCGGCAAAAGGAATTCCTTACTGCTCAAAGATATGCTGTATGTATATAGCAAAACATGCTATGTTGTATCAGCATAAAGTGCATAGTGGAAAATCCTATGTATTCTATATGGATATACGGGCAGGAGGTAAGATGTACGAAGAATTTGTCAGAAGAGCGATAGAAGATGATGGTGTTAACTATATAAGAGGCAGGGTTTCAAAAATTTATGAAAAGAATGGCAAGTTGATTGTAAACGGGGCAGATACATTACTTGGAGCAATGCCCATCGAAATTGAAGCTGATATGGTGGTTCTGGCTACGGCAGGTATTGCAAATGATGGAGCTGAAGAACTTGCTCAGAAACTTCATATCTCTTACGATCCATATCGCTTCTTTGCTGAAGCTCATCCGAAATTGAAACCTGTAGAAACTAACACAGCAGGTATTTTTCTTGCTGGAGCTTGTCAGGCCCCACGCGATATTCCTGAGTCTGTTTCAATGGCATCAGGTGCTGCAGTTAAAGTTGCTTGTTTATTTTCTCAGGATGAACTTACACGCGAACCTATTATTGCAGTTGTTAATCGCCAGGCTCCACCTGCATACTCATCCTGTGTAGGCTGTTTCCTTTGTGTTTCTGCTTGTCCGTATCAGGCTATTGAGAAAGAGGAGATAAGAAACAGGAATGGAGAATTAATTAAGTCTATCGCTAAGGTTAATCCGGGTCTTTGCCAGGGATGTGGTACCTGTGTTGCCTTTTGTCGAACTAAGTCTATTGATATCCAGGGCTATACACATGAACAGATGTATACCGAAGTATTGGCTTTATTAAATGAATATTAATATAGTTTATTAATGGCTGAATTTGAACCAAAAATTGTTGCTTTCGTCTGTAACTGGTGTACTTATGCTGGAGCAGACCTGACCGGCACCAGCCGTATCAAATATGCATCGAATGTCCGTATTCTGAGGTTTCCATGTACAGGGCGCATAGATTATATGTTGTTGCTCAAGGCATTTGATGAAGGGGCCGACGGTATTATCGTTTCCGGATGTCATCCGAATGATTGTCATTATACTTCAGGTAATTTTCATGCGAGACGAAGGTGGATTATGTTCCGGTCATTATGCGATTTTACCGGAATTGATACAAGACGGATTAAATTCTCATGGGTCTCTGCTGCTGAAGGTGCCAAATGGGCCGATATTGTCAATACAACGGTTGCGTCAATACGCGAATTAGGCCCATACACAGAATACAAAATAGTTGCTAATAACCCTGTAAAGGAGGTGAGTCATGGATGATCTTAGAAAAAGGGCAAAAGAGCTTCTTGAAACATCTGCTGTTAAAGTTGTGATTGGCTATGAGCAGGGTACCGCCAATAAAACACGCGCACTTTTTGTTGAAAAAGCTGAAGATGCTGATTGTTTAATCTTCGACAGCCGTTGTGTTCAGAACCTGGCAACCTATGTTACGAAACGGGAGGTAAAAGATAAAGGTAAAATGGCTATTACAGCCACTTTGCCGGTAATGAGAAGTATTATACAACTGGCCTCTGAATTCCAGGTAAATGATAATAATCTGTTAGTACTGGGGATCACTCCGGAAAGTAAACTGGTTGAATTTAAGAATCTTTCTGAAGTTGAGACATTTGTACATCAGTATCAGATAGAGATTGATGCGAAAAACAAAGAGATGCTTGACAAGATTGCAAAAATGACACAGGCTGAACGCTGGAAGTTCTGGATTGATGAACTATCTCCATGCTTTAAGTGTTACGCATGCCGTGCTGCTTGTCCCATGTGTTATTGCCACCGCTGTACAGTTGATTTTAACCAGCCACAATGGATTCCTGTGCCATCTCATGAGCTGGGCAATCTTGAATGGCACATCATGCGAGCTATCCATCTTACCGGCCGTTGCATAGATTGTGATGCATGTTATAATGCCTGTCCACTGGCAATACCAATTAATCTATTGACCAAGAGGATGCTGGAAGATGTAAAAATAAACTTCGGATCCTATCAGCCTTCAATTAAAGCAGATCATCTTATGTCAACATACAAACCTGATGATAAAGAAAATTTTATACAATAATATATGAATATTGATAAGCGATTAGTCAGGAAAGACTCGCTGGAAAAGCTTTTCGATATCTTAAAGCAGAACAGTAAAACAATTTATGCTCCTTTCTCGAAGAACAGTAAAGTATCGTTCAGGGAAGCAGATAGTTTTTCAGGCATAACAACCGATTACATTCAGACTACTCAATCATCAAAGGAAGTTGCCTTTCCCCGTAATGAAAAAATTCTTAATTATTCCAAGGATAAAGAGGGAATGAAAGTTAAAGGAATTGACCTAAATGATATTCCTGAGGTGGTGCTTTGGGGAGTCAGGCCTTGTGATACCATGGGGATAGGAGAGTTAAGTGCAATATTTAACTGGGATTATAAAGACGAAATATACAATAACCGTTTATCCAGGGTTACAGTGTTTGGATTTAGTTGCAGTAAATCAGATGATTACTGCTTCTGTACCTCTGTCGGCGGTAATCCCGGAAATACTCAAGGAAGCGATATCCTGTTTACACAACTTGGAGAAAATGGCGATTATCTTGCTGAAATATTGACTGATAAGGGATCTTCAATTGTCTCAATATCATCAGCTCTTTTTGAGAAAACGGAGAATATTGAAAAAGAGAAATTTCTTGCAGAGGTTCCGGCCAGGTTTGAACGGGAAGAAATCAGGGGAAAGCTTGAAAAATTCTTTGATAGCCAGCTGTGGGTTGAGCAATCTTTAAAATGTATCGGGTGCGGGGCCTGTGCCTATGTATGCCCTACATGTGCCTGCTTTGATATTCAGGATGAAGCACACGGTAAGTCAGGTTCACGTGTAAGATGCTGGGATTCATGCGGGTTTTCAACTTTTACTCTTCATACTTCGGGTCATAATCCACGCGAAGTTCAGTCCCAACGATGGAGGCAGAGGATAATGCACAAGTTTTTAATCATGCCCGACAGATTATCTGTATATGGATGTACAGGTTGTGGCCGTTGTTCCAGAGCATGCCCGGTTGATATGAATATTCTCGAACATTTAATTTCAATTCAGGAGGTTTCCTTATGACAGACAACTTATATATGCCATACCTTATGAGGATTGAGAGAGTTACTTATGAGGCACCAGGTGTCAAGACGTTTATGTTGAGATTCGTAAATGATGACGATCAGGAAAAGTTTAATTTCAAAGCAGGTCAGTTTGGAGAATATTCAGTATTTGGAGTCGGTGAATCAACTTTCTGTATCGCTTCATCTCCAACTCGTAAAAGCTTTATAGAATGTACTTTCAGGCAGACTGGAAAAGTTACAAATGCACTTTCCGGATGTGAAGAGGGAAGTATTATAGGGTTCCGCGGACCGTTTGGTAATACTTTCCCAATTGATGGGTGGAAAGGGAAGAGCCTTCTTTTTATTGCAGGAGGAATAGCCTTACCCCCAATGCGTTGCGTAATCTGGAATGCACTTGACCTGAGAGAAAATTTCAAGGATATTACTATTATTTACGGTGCAAGAACAGTCAAAGATCTGGTGTATAAGTATGAACTGCAGGAATGGGAGAGACGTAAGGATGTTCAACTGATAACTACTGTCGATCCTGGGGGAGAATCGCCCGACTGGAAAGGAGAGATAGGTTTTGTACCTACAATAGTTGAGAAAATTGCTCCTTCATCAAAAGATACAATAGCCATAGTTTGCGGACCACCAGTGATGATAAAATATACTTTTCCTATACTTTCCAGCCTTGGTTTTACAGATGAAAATATTTTTACAACTCTTGAAAACCGGATGAAATGTGGCTTTGGTAAATGTGGTCGGTGCAATGTTGGTAAAGTATATGTTTGCAAGGATGGCCCTGTGTTTACTTTATCCCAACTGAAAAATCTCCCCGACGAATACTAAAGAGATTTAACAAATATTTCTTCAGGATACTCAATTTCAGCAAGAAACAAACCACTGGCAGGAGCTGATTTCCCTGCTCTGCATCTGTCTTTGGCGAGAATTATCTCTTCAAATTCTTTAAGATTCATTTTTTCAAAGCCTATTTCAACCATCGTTCCAACTATTGCCCTTACCATATTTCTGAGAAATCGATCTGCCTTGATCGTAAATACCAATCGGTTATCTGCCTCTTCCCAAATAGCATTATAGATTTTGCAGATATTGGTTTTTGAGTTTGAATGAAGCCTGCTGAAGCTGGTAAAATCTGAATGATTGAATAACAACCTGCATGCTTCATTCATCGCGACAATGTTAATATTTCCATGCAGGAACCAGCTTGAATTGTCAAAGAATGGGTCTTTGATTTTCGAAATGTAATACTTGTAACTTCTGGAGATGGCACTATACCTGGCGTTTGAATCAGGAAATACTTTTTTTATTGAATTAACTGAAATATCACCGGGGAGGTATCGGTTGAGCCTGAATACAAGGTTACTTACATTGGAAAGATCAGGCGAAATACTATCAAAATGAGCGCAGAAGACCAAAGCATGCACACCGGCATCTGTTCTTCCGGCGCCAATAGTGGAGATTTTTTCACTAAGAACGACACTCAAAGCTTCATCTAAAATCTTCTGCACAGTAACAGAATTGGGCTGTATTTGCCAGCCGTGATAGGAAGTACCTTTATATGAGATAAATATGAAGTATCGTGTTTTCACAACCCTGTTTCTACAAATATAACCATTCAATAAAACATTAATGAAAAAAGAGGCTCACAATTGGGCGAGCCTCTTTTTTAAAAAGTTTAAAAAATGAGTTTATCTTATTTTTGAACCTTTTGTAGCAAAGAAAATCATATACAGGTAATAGATAAACATAAGGCTTACTGCTATCATAACTGAGCCTGTTGCTACTTGAATTTTACCCATAATTAAGGTTAAAATTGAAGCGCCAATCACAGAGGTAGCAATGACACCTGAAGCAACTTTGGCATGAGGACCTAAGTCTACCAGAGCAAGGTTATAAATAACCGGCCACATAATTGAGTGGAACAAACCTGTGCCAAGGAATAACCACATAGCAATATTAGGTGCACTCGAGCTAAGAGCAAACGAGGTTCCCAGTAAAGCAGCTCCGCCAATGGCACATATAGTTAAAATTAGTGAGGGTTTGTATTTTCTTAATATAAAAATCCCCAGTATCCGGCCTACCATCAAACCGCCCCAATAGTATTTTAACATATCGATAGGGTTAATACCTTGAATTCCCAGTTTTGTTGCATAGTCTGGAAAGAAGCTTGAAATGCCTATTTCAATCCCCATGTACAAGAATATTGCTAATGATCCCAACCAAACGTGTGGGTATTTGAAAGCGCTCGATTTGTATTGTTTTTTCTCTGTACCCTCTGATTCACTTTCCCCGGTTTTTATTTCAGGTAATTTTAAGAAAAACATGATGGCTAAAATAACGGCAGTAACAATACCAATAACCATGAATGGACCTTTCACAATCTCTTGAATTGCTGAATTTTCCATTTTGATACCTGACTCAAGTTTTGGAGTTACAAGAAGAATAGAAACAAAAATAGGTGCAATGACGGTGGCTACCGAGTTTAAGGCATTGGTTAAGGTTAAACGGCTTGCTGCTGTTTCAGGGCTCCCTAATGCATTAACATAAGGAGCAGCTGCAACCTGAAGAATTACTACCCCGATTGCAAATACGGAAACAGTACAAAGGAACCCGTAATAGCCCATTGAAACGCCAGGTATACAAAGAAAGAAGCCTAAAGAAATCAATCCAAGGCCGAAAAGCACGCCATTTTTGTATCCTATTTTTGTGAGCATTAAGCCTACAGGGACTGATAAAATGTAAGCACCATAGAAAAATGTATTGGGCAGTTGTTTTTGAAAATCATCTAAGCCGAATGCATTTTTTAAGAAATCGATAGTAGAGTTGTTCATTGTTGTAATAAAGCCAAACAAAAAGAAAAGTGAGGCCATTACAATTAATGGAAACAAATAATTAGGTTTGGTAGTGTTGTTCATAGTCATATTATTAAATTATTTTACATAAAATTTGTGTACACAGGAATGTTTGTAAACTTCACCTGATTTCAATAGGGTAGAGGGAAAGTTGGATTTATTTGGTGAGTCGGGGAAGTTTTGTGTTTCAAGGCACAATGCAGAACGCATGCCATAAGCTTTACCTCCTTTGCCTATGTCGCTGCCATCCAGCCAGTTGCCGGTATATAACTGCACGCCAGGCTGTGTTGTATGTACTTCCATTACGCGTCTCGATTTTGGTTCGTAACAAATAGCAGCCAGGCTTAATTCGCCAGCTTTATTCTTGTTTAATACCCAGTTATGGTCGTAGCCTTTGCCATAATCCAGTTGATCAAAATTATTATCAATGCGCTTGCCTACAATTGTTGGCTTAGTGAAGTCCATAGGGGTCCCGGCTACTGCTTTTAATTCGCCTGTTGGAATAAGCACGTCGTTAACAGGAGTAAACCTGTCAGCATTTATTCTGAGTTCGTGTCCTAAAATATCGCCATTACTTTCTTCGGCAAGGTTGAAGAATGAATGAGAACAAATGTTAATATGGGTTGCCTTGTCGGTGTTTGCTTCATAGTCTAACCTCAGTTCGTTGCTGTTGGTAAAGGTGTAAGTTACTTTAAGGGTAAGCG
This sequence comes from Bacteroidia bacterium, assembly GCA_026391555.1. Lineage (GTDB taxonomy): Bacteria > Bacteroidota > Bacteroidia > Bacteroidales > VadinHA17 > LD21. Next base: position 41,561 of record JAPLEB010000054.1, read on the forward strand.
TACCGGGATATCCCATTTCTCCATCTTTACTCAGGTAAACCATCTCAACAGCTTCGCCGTTTGCGGTTTTTACTACTCCTTTAGCATCGAACATCTGATTGTTGAAACCTTCGGGTCCACCATGTAGAGAGTTAGGTCCGTTATTAATGGGCAATTGGCAGGTCTTGCCATCAATAATAAACTTTCCGTTTGCAATACGATTGGCATACCTTCCACAAATAGCTCCAAAATAGGGGTTGCCTTTAATATAACCATCAATGGTTTCATATCCAAGTACAATGTCAGCAAAGTTGCCGTTATGATCTGGCACATATAAACTTACAATTTTAGCTCCAAAATTGGTTATCTGGGCAACCAATCCGTTCTTGTTTTTCAAAGTATAAAGAGCAGTAGCTTTTCCTTTGATTGTACCTTTAAAGGCTTCTTCTTTAATATATTTCATAGTAATTATTTATTCTCAGGTAATAAAAAGAACCATCTCGCAAAAAGATGATTCTTAAAACTATAATCCTCTCTTTTACAAATCAACTTTATCAGCACCTTTCTTCCTGATGAAGAGCTTGTGGCAAGAACCTTTTCCGAACAGATGCTCTAATGTAGAAATGTACTTTTCGAGCAAATTTTGTGGAACAAATGCCTGGATTGTACCTGCAAAACCTCCACCGTGAACACGCCATGCGCCTTGTCCTTTCAATACAAGTTCACTTAATGCAAGCGCTAAAGAAACGCCTTGTTCTTTAACATTATTAACAGGATATATATTTTGGTTGTACATATACGAACTGAAGCCCGAATCAACAACCATATCAAGGAATGCCTTAAAGTCGTTTTTTTCTAATGCAGCCACTTGGTTAACAACGCGTTGGTTGTCGCCCTGGAAGTGGATGGCGCGAAGAATGGCACGGTCGCCCACTTTTTCGCGGATTTTGGGAGCTATTTCCAGTACTTGTCCGATGCTCACCTGGCGAAGAACTTTTGCACCCAACTCAGCTGCAACAGCCTTCATATCAGTTGGTAATGAAGCATACTCATCGTTAAGATCGGCATGGTTACCACCTGTATCGGTAATAACTAATGCAAATCCGGTAGAAATGAAATCGAAGTTAACTTTTTTAACAATAGGATTTGAAGGATCTTCAAAATCTATAGTAACCAAACCGCCCACTGCACATGCTGTTTGATCCATTAAACCACATGGTTTGCCAAAGAATACGTTTTCGGCATATTGTCCGATCAGAGCATTTTGAACAGCATCGAGCTTGCCTTTATTAAATAAATGGCTAATAATTGCCCCTATGAGAACTTCGAAAGATGCAGATGAGCTAAGGCCCGAACCAACAGGTACTCCTCCATCAATACAGCAGTCGAAACCTCCAATTTGGAAACCCAGTTCTTTCATTTTGGCACTAATACCCCTTACAAGAGATACTGATGTATAATACTCATTTTTATTGGGTGAAAGGTTTGTTAAATCAACTTCAAATTTTGGATAACCAAGAGATTCGATCCTGGCAATATTGGTATTGTTTTTAGCAGCAACGGCAATATTATCAAGGTTAACCGCTCCTGCTAAAACACGTCCGTAGTTGTGGTCGGTATGGTTTCCACCAATCTCGGTTCGACCGGGAGAGCTGAAAAGCATTATATCTTTTGGACCAAATGCGGTGTTAAATTTTTCGATAAGGCTGTTATACCTTAGTGCCTGTTTTTTCAGGACTTCTTCGTTGGCACCGTACAATTCTTTGAATGCACTGTTATTACCATTGTTAATTTTTTCAATCATTACTTTCCCGTAATTCTTTTTCGTTGATTATATTTCGTAATTTAAAGAAGTATTTGTTATTGTTAATGCTTGCAAGGTAAAAAAAATAATTAAATAGATGTTATCTCGAATAATTTTTAAATACGTTCTTTTGCATAAATTTGTAACCAAAGAAACAGTAGCTATGTGACCAAACCCTGACAAAATCAGAAAGAAACCGGCTCAATTCTTAATAGAATGGTTTACCCCGATAAGTTTAATTAAATGGAAAGTAATAGAGAAAAGAGAGGATTTGCCAGCGATAATAATGCCGGAATTCATCCTGACATTTTTAAGGAGTTAATAGCCGTAAATACCGGACATGTAATTGGCTATGGTTCTGATATTTATACAGAACGAGCATTGGATATTTTCAAAGAACAGTTAGGCGCTTCAACTGAGACATTCTTTGTCTTTACCGGTACTGCTGCCAATGTTTTGAGCCTTTCAGGAATTGCACGGTCTTGGAATTCAGTCATAACTGCATTTACAGCTCATCTGGAGCAGGATGAATGTGGTGCTCCTGAAAAATTCACCGGATGTAAAGTTCTCACAGTGGATACACCAGACGGGAAGATTAATACTGAACTTCTTGAGAGGCATATTTATGGTTTTGATTTTGAACATCATTCTCAACCAAAAGTGATTTCGGTTACACAGCCAACTGAAATGGGTACAGTATACACCGCCTCTGAGATTAGAAAAATTGCAGATTTTGCTCATGACAGGGGAATGCTGCTTCATATGGATGGCGCCAGGCTCGCTAATGCCGCAGTATCACTTAATCTTCCATTTAAAGAATTTACTACTGACGCCGGAGTTGATGTTCTTTCATTCGGTGGTACAAAAAACGGTATGATGTTCGGTGAGGCAATCTGTTTTTTGAAGCCGGGCCTTTCCAGTGACTTTAAATATATAAGGAAGCAGGGGATGCAGCTTGCTTCAAAAATGAGATTTATTTCGGCTCAGTACATTGCATATTTTCGCGATGATCTGTGGAAAAATTGCGCTACCCATTCAAATGCAATGGCTAAAATATTAGCACAGAAATTGCAGCAATTTAGTGAGATAAAGATCACCCAACCTGTGCAATCGAATGGTGTCTTTGTAATAATGACATCTGAAGTAGCTGAAAAAATGAGGAATAGTTATTTTTTCTATCCATGGAATGAGAAGACATCGGAATATCGATTGATGACAAGTTGGGATACTACTGAGGCCGATATTGAAGATTTCATTTTTCTTCTTAAAAAGGGGTGAGTTCATGATTGAATGAGAAACAATAAAGGCTGAATCACACGATCCAGCCTTTTTATTATAATCTTTTAAAAAGAGATTTTACTTAAGTGTAAAGGTAATTGGTACCATGTACCAGACAGGAACAGGCTTTCCTCCCTGTTTCCCCGGTTTAAATTTTGGGAGTGTGCCAACAACCCTGATTGCTTCAGCATCTAGTTCGGGGTCAACACCCTTCAGAATACTTACCTGACTTACACCACCTTTCGAAGTAACACAAAACCTTACTATTACTCTTCCCTGTATGTTGTTTTCTTTAGCAATATCAGGGTATAGTGTATGTTCACCAATATATTTAAGAAGCTCGGCATCTCCACCAGGGAACATAGGCATCTCCTCAACAACAACAAAGGGCGTAGCTTCAGGATCTTCTTCCTGAACTTCTTCTTTAACCTCTGTTACAACCTCTACTACCTCTGCGTCTTTAACTTCCACTTGTGCTTCATCAGCAGTCATAAGTTGCGAAACTTCTTCAGGTTTGATTGTGTCAACAACTACAGGTGGAATATATTTCGCCTGCTGAATAACATCTGCAGGAGGGGGAGGGGGAGGAGGTGGAGGAGCAACAGCTTCGTTAGGCTGATCCAGATTCTCCATCTTTATCTCTACCTGTCTTTCAGCACGTTTTTGTCTGTTTTCCAATGCTTTTGCATTCAGGTAGGGAGTAATAACTGCTGTACCTATAATGATAATTCCTATCAACAGTGCAAGAATCACAGTACGATTGTACTTTTTACGTAGTTTATAAGCACCGTACTCCTTATTCCTATCTTCAAACACAATATCGTCAAAGGCAGGAATTATAGTTTTTTCTTTAGCCATTTCTTTACAGGTTAACGGGTTAATTGGTTGAAGTTGCTGTACCAGGAGAAGCTCCAGATGCTGTTTCCACCATCTTTTCTTCATACCATGTGATGTCAACTAACATATAAAGGGCGATTCCGCAGATATTCATCTCATCAAGGATATCAACAACATTACCGTAATTTGCTTTCTTATAAGCTTTGATAAGGACTATAGGACCGGTATCGTCAACCTTTTTCAGTTGTCGTAATGCTCCCAAAACAGAATCCTGAGAAATAACCAGTTTCCCTGTCAGTACCAGGTCATTGAAATCAGAGATCTTTTTGGCTAGTGTTCTGTTTCTTTCAAGTAGTATCTGGCGAATTCCTGTCGCGCTAAAATCTGTTTCCTGCAGTGGAGGCAGATTATTATAATCCTCTGGTTTTACCGTTCCCGGGTAAGTATAAATTTTATTGTCTGAACCAAGAACGATATTCAGAGTACGACTCGCTGAAATCCTTGGAGCCGGAGCATTGTCCTTTTGCCTTTCAGGGAGGATGATCTCCATGATCTTTGATTTACTGAAAGCCGTGGTAAGCATAAAGAATGTGATTAGCAGACACATCAGGTCAACCATCGGTGTCATGTCTATATGCGGGGCGTGTTTCTTTGCTTTCTTTTTTCCGCCTGCTTTTTCCTCTTGAATTATTTCTGCCATATCACTGTTGTATTTCTGTGACGTTTATTCTAGCTGCCTCAAGACTTGTGATCAGGTTGAACCTGCTCACCTTATAGTCCTGTAAAATATCAAGGACTTTCTTAACTATCGGATAACCGGTTTTGGAATCACCTTTAATACATGCTTGAACATTCGGATTTACCTGACGGGTAAAGAGAATCCATAAAGCAAGCTGGTTATCAGTTGAATCAATCGGAATACCGGTTTGAAAAGCGGCTTTGTCCTTAGCGTCTTTAGCTGCTAAGAACTCTTTCATTTTCAGAATTGGAACTCCCATAGATGAAGGATACTTCTCAAACTGCCTTTTCTCTGCATCTGTAAATTCTATACTGTATCTTCCACCCATCAGAGCAAGTATCTTTGGTCTGTATTTAAGCAAAGTATCAGGACCGTTATCAAAATTTAAGAAAACCCTATCGTCAGGTGATAGAAGAAGAGTCATTGTATTAAAATCAGGTGTAGGTTTTTCTGATATAGAATAAGGCGTATCAACGGGAGCCGGTTCCGTTTGTCTCATGGTAGCGGTCAACATAAGGAATGTCAACACTACCGAGAACAGGTCAACCATAGGCGTCATGTCGATATGTGGCGACTTTGTTGGTAATTTAATCTTTGGCATTGTAGTTTTTTATAAATTGATTTGAACCAAAAGATAAATTTATAATTAGTTGTTTTTCAGTGAAGCAGCAAAAGTTTGTGTCAGACTGAAACCTGCTTCATCAATTTTAAATGTATAACCGTCGATAGTTGATGAAAAATAATTAAATGCAATAATTGCTAAAGTAGATCCTGTGATACCAAAAGCTGTATTAATAAGAGCTTCAGAAATACCTGTTGCAAGAGCAAGAGCATCGGGAGCGCCAGATTGGGCAAGAGCCGCGAATGCTCGGATCATACCAAGTACCGTACCAATAAGACCTATCAACACTGAAATTGAAGCAAGAGTTGAGAATATAACCATGTTCTTTGACAACATTGGCAGCTCAAGAGCTGTAGCTTCTTCAAAAGATTTCTGAATTGACAGTATCTTCTGGTCTTTTTCAAGGGCTTTGTCTTTCTGCAGGTCGCGGTAACGGATCAGACCGGCTTTCATTACATTGGCAAGCGAACCCTTTTGCTTGTCGCATTCTTGAAGAGCTTCTTCAATTTTATCTTCTGCAAGAAGACCCTGAAGAAGACTGACAAAAGTATTTAACCTGCCTTTACCTTTTGCTCTTGACAGGGTAATGGTCCTTTCAAAAATGAAAATGATAAGGGTTAAAACGCATGTCATCAGAATAGGAACGATGTAACCACCTTTATAGATGATTCCAAGATAGTTACCTTCCAATGCTGCTCCTTTCGGATTACCACCTTCGAAGTTTACTGGATTACCCATTATTTGCATGAACAAAATATAGGAAACTATAAAAGCTATTAAAATAGCGCTTGTTGCAAAAATATTCTGCAACGCATCTTTGAACGAACTTCCTTGTTTACTCATTTTTTATCAATTTTGTTTAGGTTTATGATTTTACGATTTGCAAATATATACTATGAATTGTTTTTTTCCAATAAAGTAGCAAATATTGTTAATATTTTGATTCAGTTTAGAATAATTCTCTTAACCGGAAGACCGTTAAGACAACATTACACCCTATACCTTTAATCATTTAAATAATATTCAATTCATTTATTAACAGTATTATTGTTCAAGTGTTACATTATAAACCCTTGATTTTGTAATTGGAACCTCTTTGGCCTTGTATCCTTTAGCACTGATAAGAAGAACTTCTGAGCCCTCGGGTATTTCAAATTTATATTGACCCTTAGCATTTGCAAGGTTCTCTGCTGCCGTGTCTTTTACCCTGACTGAAGCGTACGACAAAGGTTGTCCGGCTACATTTGTTATAACCCCCTTAATCTCATTGGGATTGATCCCTTTCTTAACCAGAGCTTCGAAATCACGGATATAATTCAATGTGCTTTTCGCAGAAGTATTCACAGGATCGATAGCAAGAATTTTATTGTAAGCATCTGCTGCCTTTGCCAGATAAGAAAGTCTTCCTTCAATAGTTTTTTCATTACCGGCCATCCTTGTTTCAAGTGAGCCTAACCCATTATATCCCTTGATCTTATACTCCTTGCTGTTGGGATTCAGAGAAATTATCCTGTTATAATAATCTTTCGATTTATTATAGTTATCGTTCATCATATAGTAATAACCGAGATAACCGGAAGCTTCTATTATTTCAGCTTCATTCTTAGCAGAATCAGCCTGCGCAACATAAATAAGTTTTTCAAACTTCGGTTTTGCAAGTCCAAGTTTTGAGTCGGGATCCATTTTGGAATATGTTCTGGCAATTAAAAGATATGCAGGTATGTAATTCGGAGATTTCATAAGTACTACATTAAACAACGAGTCGGCTGTTGTATATTTCTCACCATTATAATATGCTTTCCCGATCTGCATGTAATCATCAATCTTTTCATTATTTGGGTCAATCATCTTGGTCCAGGTTTTTGCAGCGCCTTCGTAACGCCTGAATGTATAATAGTTACTGGCTATTTCACTTAGTAAGGCTCTGTCCCTGGGTTTTAAATTGAGTACCTTGGCATATTCACCAAATGCCCTGTCAATCTCAGTATTGGCATTTATCAGTTCGGCTTTGAGCCTGGCGACTTTGGTTGTAAGGTCGTTAACTCCAACCTTGATCTTTGCCTTTTCAGCAGTTGAAGCAGCTGCATATCTTGATTTTTCTTTTTCAAGCTGTTGTTCAAGACCGCTGAGTTCATCAACCATCTTCGGGTAATTCTGGTTTTTCTTCACGAGTATCCTGGCCATATAATGATAGTCTTTCCACAGAATCCTTTCAGGTGCAACCGTTCTGAATAGTTCTTCCATATAAGAAAGCGCCTTGTTGTAATCTGGTGGAGTTTTCTCAAAACTTGAGTAACCGGCAATACGGTTCATGTATGTTCTTGATTTGTCGACGGCAAGTATCTCCTCAACATTTTTAATTACTTCATCATAATCCTTTGCATAGAAAAGTGATTTTACATACAGGATTTTTGCAGGTATATTGCCAGCGGTCAGTTCGAGGTATTTATTAAAATTTTCTTTCGACTTATCAAGCTTTTGTGCGAGCCAGTAAACCTGACCAAGTTCACGATATGCGGGAGCATAATTTGAATTGAGTTCTATTGCTTCTTCAAAATAAGGAATTGCCGATGATAGAGCACGCCCTTTAACATAAATGTTACCAATTTTCATGTTTGCTGTTGGTGACTGAGGATCGGCGAACTGGGCCTGATTATAAAGCGCAATTGCCTTGGAACCGTCATTTACAAGTATATAAATATCACCGGCAACAAGATAAACGTCCCGGCTTTTGTTATCAATCTTAATAGCTTCTCTTATGAGAGGTAATGCTACTGCTGTATCAACCTCTCCGTCCTTAATATATGATTCAGCAATCTTTGCGAGTGTAAATGCGTAATCTTTGGCAGGAGGTACAATCTTTTTGATGGTTTTATAGGGGAGGAGAAAACTTTTTGCTTTTGTTCGCATTTCTGTAGCCGTCTTGTCATCACCAAGGTAGTAAGCTACTTTTGCAAGTCCAATATAGTTAAGCGGATCATTTGGGTTTGCCTCAACACCTTTCTGATATATCTCCTTGGCAGATTTTGTGGCTAAGGTCAATGAATTGGAGATTGTATCGGCAAAATAATCCAGAAGATAATTCTCACCTAAAAAGAAATAATTTTTGCTGTTTGCAGGCTCTTTCCGGATTAATTGCTGCAATATTGCTTCAGCTTTGTCATACTGTTCGCTTCGGGTAAGAAGTGTAGCTGCATCTAAATCCTGCGCATGAATTTCAATTGTAAAAACTGTTAATATTACTGCCAGTAATAATGCTGGTCTTAAAATAAAACGTTTCATAGTTATTAATATTTTATGTCAATTATAGTATTAATTTCTCATTTCTAATTCCTAATTTCTAATTTCTAATTCCTAATTCCTAATTCCTCATTCCTCATTCCTAATTTCTAATTCCTAGTGCCTGATCTGCACCAACCTTATCGGCATTGTTGCAGGTACAAGTCCCGATTTAAGAACTATTCTCTGTCCCTGCTCTCCACATGCCCAGTTTATGAAACCTGAACCCAATCCTGCAAATGTCTCTCTCGAAATAAGATAGATATCCCTTACAAAAGGATAATCTTTGGTAAAAATAAAACCCTGGTGAGGACGATAATAGCTACCGTCATTTATATATTGCTGTGAAATAGCAACTACATTGATTTTATTAATAAAACTCAAGCTGAGAGAATCATCTTTATCACTTATCCAGTTAACACTTACAATACCAAGAGCTTCAGGATTCCTTGAAACAAAATCGATAACTTCAGCATTATTGTCAACAGCAAAGAAATTACTTGATAATGAGTCTTTTATTTCAAAAAGTTCTTTAAAATATCTGATGTTTCCGGATTTGGTATTATCAAAAATAACACGAATGTCACCAAGCTTTGATTTTGGATTGATATCGTTCCAATTGCTTATCTTACCAAGGAAAATATCTTTGACTGTATTATATTTAATAAGTGTGTCTTTGTTTGCCTTATTTGTAACTATTGCAAGTGCGTCAGATGCATATGTTGAAGTACGGGCAATTATCTGAGTGTCACGAAGGTATTGTATCTGATAATCCGTAAGTTTTTTGCTGGTAACAATTACTTTAACTGAATCATTCATGAAATCATTTATTACATCGTACTCCGGCTTATACTCAGGTTTGATTTTTGCATTACCATATAAATGTGTGAATGTAAATACTTCAGCATCAATAAGAGGTTGGAATGATTCATCAACTGAAATCCTGATATTCCCCCTTGTGGGTGTTTCATTAGGTACTGATTTACTACCACCGGTACATGATACCAGAATAAGCAGGGATCCTATTAAAGAATAACGCATGTTCGATATAAAATTATGACTCGTATATCTGCCCACTACATTACAGATCGTGGAATATTTATTTAGGCACGCAATATTAATGAAATTTTGAATAACTGATACTCTGTTCATATTCTTAAAATTTTGACAAGGTTAAATTATTTTCCATAAGAATCACTGCAAAGTGCATGCCAGGGAGAACATGAAAAATGAATAATCTTTTCTTAAAAGAATCTTTAATGCAAAAAGAGATTCACTCCTTGTTTTTATCTTCTGTAAAGAAAACCTCAACGATTTTAACATATGCTCTATATGCCCTGTACAAGCCGAAAAAGATAAAAGTTGTTCCCATAATGACCCTCAGAGCCTTGTCAATATAACTCAGACCAGCAAAGAATAGAAGATAACTGCCTATACCCAGATAAAAAAACACCATAAAAATTGAGAAAATGGCGGTCACCTGTTGTAATATTCTGTTTTCATTCATACCAAATAATTTTGGTGTTAAATAAACAAAAAATCAATTGATTATCAAAAAAAATCAATATTGTCCTTACGATCGAAAAAACAGGCCAAAAGGATCGCTATTATCTAAATAGTAGTGAGCAGTCACCATAGCTTAAAAATCTGAAACCATTTTCAAGAGCGAAGACGTAAATTCCTTTCCAGTTTTTTCCTATCCAGGCTGATATAAGAAGAAGCAGAGTACTTCGCGGCTGATGGAAATTAGTGATCATTCCGTTTATCATTCTGAAATCATATCCGGGGATAATCATTATATTGGTCGAAGCATTAATATAAGATAAATTACGCTCTCTCAGAAGGTTTAATAAGGCTTCCATAGATTCCTTTACTGATACATTTGTCTCCATATAATATGCTTCCCATTGCCCCAGAGAAAGCTCAGACCTGCAACCTGACGGATTATGAATTAGCTTAACTCCCAACCAATACAAACTCTCAAGAGTTCTGACCGATGTTGTACCTACCGGAATGATTTTCCCCTGATTATCAAGTAGTAATTCAATTGTCTTCGCCGTTACAAAGAAATGTTCACAATGCATTTCGTGATCAGAAATGTTTTTCGATTTTACCGGTTTAAAAGTACCAGCGCCAACATGAAGAGTCACTTCAACTGATTTTATTCCTTTTTCTTTAAGCTTTTCAAACACGTTATATGTAAAATGTAAGCCGGCCGTTGGCGCTGCGACAGATCCTTTAATTCTGGAATATATTGTCTGGTATCTGTCAATGTCATCTGCATCATCATCTCTATTGATATAAGGTGGGAGAGGAATATGACCTGTTGCTTCAATTACTTCGCCAAAACTAATACCCTTACTGTTCCAATTGAACCTGATCCTCCTAGACTCGCCTTCAGGTTGAAGCTTTTCTGCTGTCAGTTCATATTCCTTCCCGCGGTAAATAAAGGGTGTAATGATTTTTTCGCCCTTCCATTTTTTAAGGTTACCTATAATACATTTCCATTCAACCGGTTCTCTCGAATTAAATGATAATTCATATTCAAAAGGTGAAAGAGGCTCAAGGCAAAGAACCTCAATAGAAGCTCCAGTCTCTTTACGAAAAAGAATACGGGCACGTATTACACGTGTATTATTAAAAACCAGGAGGGAATCTGAAGGGAGATAATCATCTAAGTTCCTGAATATGTCTTTAGATATTTTGTCCTCCTCATAAACAAGTAGCTGCGACATATCTCTTTCATTAACAGGATACTGGGCTATCCTTTCCAAAGGAAGGTCATAATCATAATCATTAAGGTCAATATCTCTCATTTTCTTTTTCCCCAACGCTTCGCTCTGGGTCTACGCTTCGCTTCGACTTTTGTCTTTTATCTTAAATATTAAGCCGGGCAAAAATAACCATTATTATAAGGTATATTCAATTTGCCGCAAATTATTACCTTTGCATCGCAGCAGGTTGTTCCATCGTCCCGTCCCGATAATTATCGGGATATCGGGAAGGAAAGTCCGGGCAACACAGAGCGCCATACTTCCTAACGGGAAGATATCCGCGAGGGTATAGTAGTGTAACAGAAAATAACCGTCCCGTTTTTACCTGGTAAAACCGGGATAAGGGTGAAAAGGTGAGGTAAGAGCTTACCGGTCCGGGTGGCAACATCAGGAGCCGTACGCCTTATGGGTTGAAAGACCATGTATACCGGCGATAAGGGCTGCTCGTCCGATGCCGGGGGGTGGGTCGTATGATCCCGACAGTGATGTCGGGACAAGATAAATGATGGAAACCGGTTTTATTTTCTTTCGAAGAGACCAAAACCGTACAGAAACCGGCTTACAGGCCAGCTGCATTATACAGAGACGCCCAATTTGGGCGTCTTTATTTCTTTAATAAAATAAATGTTATAAATTGATAATCATATAGTTATTTAAGCCCCCTCTGGAGGGTTCACTTGAACCCATCATAGGATTCATCGTATATCCCATTTCTCCGTCAAACACAGATACCATGTCCTGTCCGCTGAAACTGTAAGTAACCTTAATCTTATTTGGGTTTTTCATATACATTATCATCGGCATTTCCATTCCCATGGCTGACATCTTACCTGTTATCTTAATAGACTTAACACTGGCAAGTTTATCAGATTTCATAGCAACTGAATAGTTCTTCATAATCTCATCTTATGTCTGAGCATTTTTGATAGTGACTGCAATAAGTCCTGTAAGAAAGAATATTATTTGTTTCATTTTATTGGTTTTATAACTTATATATTTAAAAGGAATTAATTGTTTTCCTTAATGCAACGAGCTTACTTAATAGTTTATTCATTTCAGAGAGCTTCAGCATATTTGCTCCATCCGATTTGGCGACAGCAGGATTGGGATGAGTTTCAATGAAGATACCATCGGCCCCGACACTTATAGCAGCTTTGCCGATTGTTTCTATCATCTCAGGTCTGCCACCGGATATGCCTTCCTCCTGGTTGGGTTGCTGCAGGGAATGGGTTATATCCATAATTACAGGAACCCCAATCTTCTGCATTACCGGAATATTTCTGAAATCAACAATAATATCCTGATAGCCGAACATATTTCCCCTGTCGGTAAGCAAAATATTGCTGTTTCCCGACTCTCTGACCTTCTCCACCGCAAACCTCATGGATGATCCGGATAAAAACTGACCTTTCTTGATATTGACCCACTTTCCTGTTTTTGCAGCTGCTGCCAGCAGATCAGTCTGCCTGCACAGAAAGGCAGGTATCTGAAGAATATCAACATACTCGGCAGCCATGCCCGCTTCTTCTGGGTTATGTATATCGGTTATAACCGGAACAGAATACTTTCTTCTGACGTCAGAAAGTATTTTTAGCGCCTTAATATCTCCAATTCCTGTAAAAGAATCACCCTTGGACCTGTTTGCTTTTCTGTATGATGATTTAAATACAAAGGGAATCTTGTATTTTTCAGATAACATTATGAGGTGTTCTGCAGTTTCAAATACAACCTCTTCACTTTCAACAACACAGGGTCCGGCAATCAAAAGAAAATTGCCCGAATCGCTGAATTTTATTCCCGGAATATTTATATAAGCTTTCGACATATCAAAACAAAGTTAAATAATTATTTAGTAAAGCTAAACAGCCTTTTTGTTTTTCTCTGTGAATTATCTGTGACTCTCTGTGTAACAAAATAATAGGAACTTATACAGGGAATCATAAAGTCACTTTTTATCATAATTGTATATATCCTTCCAGATGACAGATAGTTTTTTTCTGATTTCTTCCTCTTTGGAATTTACTCCTGGATCATAAAATACTGTCCCCTTGATTTCTTCCGGAAGAAAATTATCCGGCACAAAATTTCCTGAATAACTGTGAGCATATTTGTACTCTTTTCCATACCCCAGGTTTTTCATTAGTTTTGTCGGAGCATTTCTTATATGTAATGGAACCGGCAGATCACCTTCGCTTTTAACTGTTCCGATGGCATCCTCAATTGCCATATAGGAGGAATTACTTTTTTGAGAGGTTGCCAGATAAATTGCTGCCTCAGATAGAATAATTCTCGATTCCGGCCATCCGATTACATTTACAGCTTCAAAACAGGCTTGAGCAAGCAGCAAAGCATTCGGATTGGCCAGACCGATATCCTCAGCGGCAAGTATCAGCATACGTCTTGCAATAAATTTAGGGTCCTCGCCTCCTTCAACCATGCGGGCCAGCCAATATACAGCGGCATTCGGATCACTTCCCCTGAGCGATTTTATGAATGCAGAAATAATATCATAATGCTGTTCTCCATTCTTATCGTAAAGAGCAAGGTTCTTCTGAACGTGTTTTAAAACCTTTTCATTATCAATAATAATTTTTTCAGAAGAGGTTTCATCAGCTTCTGAACTTACAACCAGTTCAAGTGCATTATAGAGTTTTCGTGCATCACCACCTGAAACACGAATAAAGGCTTCATATTCTGTGATCTCAATATTGTAAACCGAAAGATAGCTGTCCTTTTTAAGAGCTTTATTTACTAATTTAACTAGTTCCTCTTCTGTCAAAGGTTTCATAATATATACCTGGCAACGTGAAAGAAGAGGAGAAATAACCTCGAAGGAAGGATTCTCTGTTGTTGCTCCAATAAGGGTTATAACGCCCTGTTCAACTGCACTCAGGAGAGAATCTTGTTGTGACTTATTAAATCGGTGTATCTCATCAATAAACAGAATTGGATTTGGCTGGTTAAAAAATTGCTGTTTTTTTGCTTTTTCAATTGTCTCCCTTACATCCTTAACGCCTGAATGTACAGCACTAAGGTGAAAGAATGGCCTTTTCAGAGTATTCGCTATTATACCGGCAAGAGTGGTCTTGCCAACTCCCGGAGGCCCCCATAAAATGAAAGATGGAATATTCCCCGATTCAATAACCTTTCTTAAAACAGCATTTTTACCTACAAGATGCTCCTGCCCGCAGAATTCTGCAAGTCCTTTTGGTCTGAGCCTTTCAGCAAGTGGTTGATTTGGCAGCATCATAAAATTGTTTGCGTAAATGTAATAAAAACAATTAAAGAATGCTGAGCTCGATGACTCCGACAATAGTCGAAAAAGAGTTAATAATTCATCATGTGGATACTAACAGTTTTTGCGGTTCAATAATTTTTATTAAATTGCATCAAATTTATTTTCATTAAAATAAATAAATTAATACTTTTAGCAATTGAAATTAGTATTTTGGTTATAATCCGATTATAGACATTGTATTTGAATACATTCAGATATATTCAGTTATGAAAAAAACTCTGCTTATTGTAGTTATTATTCTGGTAGTAATAATCGCACTGCCGGTAATTAACCTGATCCGATGGACTTTTCAATCGAAAAAACCAATGGATATCATATTAATTGACAAGACCGTGCCAACCCTTGAACGTGAAAAGCACAAGTCATTTAATTGGATACTGACAAATGAAAGATTTGTTAAAAAGGAAAATAAAAGTAGCTATTCATACAAAAAGGATTATTATGGATTTTCTCCACAACGCCCATTACGCGAGAAACAGTGGGAAAGGAATGATTATCGTCTGACCGATCTAATTAACCTTGCTGAAAAAAATGATGCTGTTTATTTTGCCGATACTTATGGAGTGTTTTTTAATGACTGGTATAAAGGGATAAACAAAAGCCGTAAATCAAGAAAACTTTATGGTGGTCTTAATAATAATGACTTCCTGCTTTTAAAGGAAATGAAGGACAGGAATAAGCTGATTATAATGGAATATAACTCATTTGACTATCCAACAGCACAATTTGAATCTGTCAGAACCCAGGAAAAACTTGGAATAACCTTTTCGGGTTGGACAGGAAAATATTTTAGCTCACTTGACACAACCGGCGAAGAATTCCCGATATGGATGACTACTATGTATAGAAAAGAGTACAAGAAGCCATGGACCTTTACAAAACCCGGTATTGTTTTTATTAAAGACAAAGATATAATTGTACTCGAAGAAGGGACTCATCTTAAGAATGCAATGCCTCAAATTATAACCGATTCAGCATATTGTGAAAAATACGGGGTTCCTGGTTCAGTGGCTTTTAACAAGTGGTTCGATGTTATTGACCCTCTTCAAAATAATATTGTATCAAAGTTCAAGATTGAAACAACACCAATTGGTGACACAATGTTGATTGAGAATAACCTGTTAAATGAATTCCCTGCTGTAGTTCAGGAGCCGGTTTCCCAGAGAATTTATTATTTTTCAGGAGATTTCGCTAATTACAATGTCCCCTTCTGGACATCCAGATTTATAGGTGTTGATAAACTTAAAGGTATTCTGTATTCCGATAAACCGGATGATACCAGAAGATTCTTCTGGCTCTATTACAAACCACTTATCAACGGTATTTTCAGTGATTACTATAATTCAATGAAAAAAAAATAGAAACCTATCAGGTTTCAATTTTTGAATAGGGACATGCCATGGCATGTCCCTACTTATTTCCTGATTATTAATGAGTTTCACGATAAATTAATATGAAGATTTCAATTATTCAATCCGATATAACCTGGGAAGATAAATCAGTTAACTTAGGTAAACTCGGTGAACTTATTATCCCACTCTTTAATAATACTGACATCGTCATACTTCCTGAAATGTTCAATACAGGATTTTCAATGAATACTGAACATTTATGTGAATCACCCGAAGCTGAAACCTTCAACTGGATGAAGAACATCGCTCAAAAAGGGAATTTTGGATTGTGTGGAAGTTACATTGTGAAGGAAAATATCAGCTTCTTTAACCGGTGGGTATTTGTTACTCCGGAAAAAGAATGCTGGCACTATGATAAACGACACCTTTTCAGCATGGCCGGTGAGGATAAATTTTTCTCCCCCGGGAAAATCCGGTTGATATTCAGTTTCAGAGGCGTAAGGATTAGTCCTTATATCTGTTACGATCTCCGTTTCCCGGTTTGGAGCAGGAATCGAAATGATTACGATCTCGCGATCTATGCAGCTAACTGGCCTGAAAGCAGGAGAAGTGTCTGGAATACACTTCTTAAAGCAAGAGCCATTGAAAATCAATGCTATGTAGCCGGATCGAACAGAATAGGTACTGATGGGAACGGTATTAAGTATTGCGGAGATTCGATGATAGTTGATTCCCGCGGCGAGATCATTGCCTCTGCTGGTGTCAATGCAGAGAGTTCCATTACCAGTGAAGTTTCATTGACTGAATTATCTGATTTCAGAAAAAAATTCCCTGTCCTGAACGATGCTGATAATTTCACTATCGGCGTTTGACTTTTACATTTTAACTTTTGTCTTTTTACTTTTGTCTTTTTACTTTTGTCTTTTATCTTTAACCCAAATAAACCCACCCCTTGCCCCCCGTTTTTTACTTCTTAAGTGCATTAAACAGAACCACCGCCGGATGTAAAGCAATCCTTCCGGTTCCATCCTTAATATGATGCCTGCAACTTGTCCCTGGTGCAGTAATTATGATGCTTTCACCGGAGTTCCTGATTTCAGGGAACAATACAAGCTCTCCTATCTTGTTGGATAAATCATAATGCTCCTTTTCATATCCAAACGACCCGGCCATTCCACAGCAGCCAGAGGGAATTTCAGTTACAGAATAATTTACAGGTATTGAGAGCATTTCAATGGTACTTGCTGAAGAAGCAATTGCCTTCTGCTGACAATGAGCATGTAAAAGAATTCTGGCCTTTTCTTCCACGAATAAACTACGATCAATTCTTCCCGATCTGAACTCCCTGGCAATAAACTCATCAACCATATAACTGTTACCGGCAATCTTTTCTGCTGATCCCTTTAAATCATTTCCTGCCAACTCAGGATATTCATCTCTGAACCCAAGAATTGCAGAGGGCTCAATCCCAACCAATGGAAGCTCCTCGCTGATAAGTCCTGACAAAGCCTGAATATTCTTTCTTATTGTCTTCTGTGCTCTTCTTACCAGACCTTTTGAGATGTAGGTCCTTGCACTGACAGAATGGTCTGCAATAACCACTTTGTAATTCAAGGCAGTAAGCAACCTAATAACAGCTATACCAATTTCAGTATCATTGAAATTTGTGAATTCGTCGATAAAAAGGCAAACCGGGCTTTTAGGATTTTCCGGATTAATATCTGAAAGGTTTTTCCTGATCCACTTTTTAAGAGTCGTCCTATATATTAATGGTATGGATCTTTTTGAGGCAAACCCGGCAGCTTTTTTCAGAATACCGGCTGTAACATTGTTCTTCAGAAAAAAGTTATAAATGGACGGAGCTACTGAACCAATATAGTTAATCACTGATATATAGGCAATTAATCTTGTCCGTAAAGGTATCCCATGCTTGTCGTGCCAATGCTGGAGAAATTCCGATTTGATCTTGGCAATATCGACACCTGATGGACATTCCGATTTGCAGCCCTTACATGACAGACAGAGATCAAGAACCTCATAAATCTCTTTGTGATCCCAGGGATCACCATCTTTGCTAAGGAATTCACGTATCACATTCGCCCTTGCCCTTGTACTTTTTTCTTCATCACCTGTCGCCATAAAACCGGGACACATTAGTCCTCCGGTTATTATCGATTTCCGGCAGTCTGCCGACCCATTGCACCTTTCTGCTGCTCTTATAATTCCATCACTGGATGAAAAATCAAAAATGGTGTCTATCTCACGTGTGGGTTTACCCGGGATGTACCTCAGAAAAGTATTCATCTGTAGAGTATTGGTTATCTTTCCCGGGTTTAGAATACTTTCAGGATCCCAGCATTTTTTTACCTCCTTAAGAAGATTATAGTTATGTTCTCCAAGAACCAGTGGTATAAATTCACCTCTTAACCTCCCGTCTCCATGTTCTCCACTCAACGACCCTCTATATTTCTTAACCAGACGGGCTGTATCAAGACCTATTTTTCTGAAAAGCTCTACATCCGCAGGATATTTAAGGTTAAGTATCGGCCTGATGTGAAGCTCCCCTGTCCCAATATGGGCATGAAATACCGAATCTTTGCCATAACCAGCCAACATCTTCTCGATATCGTCAATATAATCTGGTAAATGTTCAACATTAATGGCAGTGTCCTCAATAAGAGCGACAGGTTTAGAATCTCCTTTCATGTTCGCCAAAACTCCAAGTCCAGCTTTTCTCAAATCCCATACTTTTGATATATCTTTTCCTTTTACAATAGGATAGGAGTATCCGTAACCTTCTGACCTAAGATCATTAATCATGTCAGCAGCGATAGTGTCTACTTCTTCCGGTTTGTCTCTGACAAATTCAACTATAACGATTGCTCCAGGTCTTCCTTCAAGAAAAAAACGATTATTTCTCTGACTGACATTATCTTCAGTCAGCTCAAGTATCCTGTTATCCATCATCTCAACAGCCGAGGGCTTGTATTTTAATGCTATAAGATTAGTTTTGAAGGCGTCATTCCTGTTATTGAGATGAATGCATACAAGTGCTTTATTTACAGGAGGTAATGGAACAACATTAAATTTTATTTCAGTAGTAACTGCCAGAGTTCCTTCTGAACCTGCAAGTAACCTGCAGAAATTGAATTTTCTGTTCGATTTTCCATCAAAAATTTCAGAATCCAGCAGCAGGTCAAGGGCATAACCGGTGTTTCTCCTTGGTATTTTCGGATCGGGATAACCCTCCCTGATACTCTCTTTGTTAAACTGATCATCAAGAATCTTTTTAATGTTTCTATAGATTTCTCCTTCAAGATTATTCAGATTGCATTTAGTGTTAAAAGTCTCCTTATCCACCGTACCAAAAATTGCCTCACTGCCATCACTTAAAAGAGTTTTTAGTTCTATCGTATGATCTCGTGTCGATCCATAAATAATTGAATGTAAGCCACATGCATTATTACCTACCATGCCGCCAAGGTTACATCTGTTTGAAGTTGATGTCTCGGGGCCAAAAAACAGACTATGTTCTTTAAGTTTCAGATTCAGCTCATCAAGAACTACCCCTGGTTCCGCTTTTACCCACATCTCCTCTTTATTTATCTCAAGTATCTTATTCATATATCTTGAGATATCAACAATTATTCCTGAACTGACTGCCTGGCCCGCAAGCGAAGTACCTCCTGCCCTGATAGTTACACTGGATTTCTCTTTTGCTGCAAATATTAATATTTTTCTGATGTCTGATAATCCTTTGGGCCACGCAACGGCTACAGGTTCCTCTTTATAAACAGAAGCATCGGTGGAATAAATGGTCGTTGTGATCTTGTCGTGTTTAAGGTCACCATCAAGGCTTTTACCTAATGTATTTAACCGGGAAAGAAAAGTATCCATTTCAATATTGCAATTAAGAACCGCTAAATTATGAAAATGATTTAATCATGGTTTGTACAATGACTTTTTAGTAGGATTATTTTTTGAAAAAGTAATAATACTGATATAAATCATGTATTTCAAAATTGTTAAATCGAACTTTTATTTCGTACATTTATGGGAAATTTTCGAACTTATTAATATATTGATACACAATGGAATTATTAGATCGTATCAAACTAAATGCCAGGAAACATAATAAGCGTATTGTGCTTCCCGAAGGGTATGAAGAAAGAACTATTAAGGCAGCGGATATAGCTTTAAAAGAAAAACTGGCTCAAATAATTTTAATTGGAGATCCGGTAGAGATCAATTCACATGCTGCAAGGCTGGGATTAAAGAACATTTCAAAAGCAACAATTATCAATCCCAAATCGCATGAAAAAAGGGATCATTATATTGACATGATGGTTGAGATCAGGAAAAGTAAAGGCATGACCAGGGAAGAGGCATCAAAACTTATAGAAGACCCACTTTATCTGGGTGTGCTGATGATCAAAAACGGAGATGCAGACGGTGAGGTTTCAGGAGCAGATCATGCCACTGGTGACGTCCTTAGACCTGCATTTCATTATGTAAAAACAGCACCCGGGATTTCAGTTGTTTCAGGAGCATTTATTATGATCCTTCCCGATAAAGAATTTGGGGAAAACGGTGTTATAATATTTGCCGATGGTGCTGTTCACCCAAATCCAAACGAAAAAGAACTGGCTGAAATAGCTGTTGCATCCGCGCACACTGCAAAAGCAA
This sequence comes from Bacteroidia bacterium, assembly GCA_026391555.1. Classification (GTDB taxonomy): domain Bacteria; phylum Bacteroidota; class Bacteroidia; order Bacteroidales; family VadinHA17; genus LD21. The sequence goes on from JAPLEB010000054.1 coordinate 62,209, forward strand.
TTGCCGGATTTGAACCAAGAATCGCGATGCTTAGTTTTTCAACAAAAGGAAGCGCCAGACATGAATTAGTTGATAAAGTGGTCAATGCCACAAGAATAGCAAAAGAGATGGCGCCCGAACTTCAGATAGATGGAGAACTTCAGGTGGATGCAGCTCTTATCGAGGCAATTGGAAAAAGCAAGGCTCCGGGTAGCCCTATCGCTGGTAAAGCAAATGTCCTTATTTTTCCTGATCTGAATTCGGGTAATATCGCATATAAGCTTGTTCAAAGACTTGCTCATGCTGAGGCTATTGGCCCGGTTTTGCAGGGCATGGCTGCCCCGATAAATGATCTCTCACGCGGATGTTCAGTAAGCGATATAGTAAGCATGATAGCAATAACAGCAAATCAGGCTGCCGGAATAAAAAAGTGATGAATCCCGGTATTAAGGGCACATGTTTCATTTTAAGAAGAAATAGTTACTAATTATGATAAGTTATGTCAGAAAGTATTGAAAAGCTGGAAGATTATGGATTAGGCAAGGATACCAAACCAAAAACTCTGTTTTCACTCGTCGGAATAGTTGGAGCAGGTTCCGTTGGACAGAATATTGCACGAATGGTAAGTTCCAAAGGATTGGATGTAATATTTTTGGAGGTTAGTCAACAGAAAGTAGATCAGGCTTATGTGGAACTGGCTAAGGAACTTGACCGTATGATTGAACGATGGGGAATGACTAATTCCGAAAAACTGGGAATATTATCACGAATAAAGGGAACAACCGAATATAGTAAATTTAAGGGATGTGATATTGTGATTGAAGCAGTCAAGTCCTCAAGCCGGCAAGATAGCCACGATATCCGCATGAAAATCTTAAAAAACATAGAACTCCAGGTTGACAGAGATACTATAATAGCTACAAACTCCTCAACACAGGTTATAACTGAGCTTACTGCCGATCTTACCTATAAAGATCGTTGTGTAAGCTTCCATTTTCTTACTCCTGAAGCTGATGCGAGGGTTGTTGAAATTGTAAAAGGTCTTTATACTTCCCAGGCTGCTTATGAAAATACTATAAAATTTGCTCATTTAATAGGTAAAAAGGTTATTCCGGTAAAAGAGTCTCCCGGCATAATAAGCACACGTCTTTTTGTTCCATTGATCAATGAAGCATGTGAAATATTGATGGAAGGTGTAGGCAAAATGGAGGATATCGATTTAACAATGAAGGTTGGATTTGGTCTACCTCTGGGGCCTTTTGAAATGGCTGATAAAATCGGTTTGGATAAAATACTCAGGTGGTGTGAAAACCTTTATGATGAATTTGGAGACCTGAAATACAAGTCTTCGCCTCTCCTTAAAAAACTCGTCAGGGCTAACCAATGGGGAAGACGTACCGGCATAGGATTTTATGAATATGGTAAAGACGGCGTAAAAATTAGTAAAAATAATTTTTTTGAGTACTAAGCTAAAAGAAATTCACCTGCCTTAAGGTTTTAGTAACAAGGTACATGAGTGTTCTGAAATATTTACATAATAAAATAATTAATAATGAAAATATTAGTTCTTAACTGCGGAAGTTCATCAATAAAATATCAACTTATTGATATGAATTCCAGTATTGTTCTTGCGAAGGGTATAGTTGAAAAAATAGGATTGAAAGGATCGTTTTTAAAAAATGAGAGATTCGATGGGGATAAGGTAAAACTTGAGGGAGAGATACTTGACCATCAAAGCGGTATTGAATATATTCTTGGTTTGATGATAAGTAAAAAAAGAGGAGTAATTAAAGGATTGAATGAAATAGATGCCATTGGTCACCGCGTTGTTCATGGAGGTGAAACTTTCCATGGAAGTTGCTATCTCGATGATATAACTATTAAAGGAATTGAAGATTGCGCCGACCTTGCTCCACTTCATAACCCGGCAAACCTTAAGGGAATTTATGCAATGAAAATGCTGCTCCCTGAAGTGCCACAGGTTGGGGTTTTTGATACCTCTTTTCATCAGACTATGCCTGATTATTCATTCATGTATGCCCTGCCTTATTCTTTATATAAAAAATATGGGATTCGTCGTTATGGTTTCCATGGAACAAGTCATAGTTATGTATCTAAAAGAGCATGCGAAATCTTAAATTTAGATTATAATACTCAAAAAATTATTACCTGCCATTTGGGTAATGGTGCGTCAATTACTGCTATCAATAAGGGTAAATCAATGGATACATCAATGGGTCTTACACCCGTTGAAGGTCTGATTATGGGTACCAGGTCAGGGGATATTGATGCCGGAGCGCTTACATTGATTATGGAAAAGGAAGAAATAGATCATTCTTCCCTGAATACACTGCTAAATAAGCACAGTGGCTTATTGGGAATCTCCGGGATATCATCTGATATGAGAGAGATTGAATCAGCTGCCGCCAGGGGAGACGAACGCGCTGCTCTTTCAGTTAAAATGTTTGATTATCGTGTAAAAAAATATATCGGAGCGTATGCTGCAGCAATGGGTGGTGTTCATATAGTGGTTTTTACGGGTGGAATAGGTGAGAATGGTTGGGAAACAAGAGAAAATATTTGCTCCGACCTTGAGTTTCTTGGTATTGAGCTTGACAAAAACAAAAATACAGGAGTTCGGAGTAAAGAAACGGTCATCAGTAAGGATGGATCACTTGTTACAGTAATTGTTGTCCCAACAAATGAAGAGCTTGTTATTGCATCAGATACACGTTATATTGTTGAACATCACACAGTTTAAACACTAACCTTATAATTACAATTCAATGGTGTTAAAGAACCTTAATGACCTGAAAAGTTTAGTTGAAGGAGGACCCAGGAAGAAGCTCGTTCTGGCAGCCGCACAGGATCAACATTCATTGGGCGCTGTTGTCAGAGCATGGAAAGACAATATTATTGAACCAATATTTATCGGTGATAAAGAGGGAATACAGAATATTTGTGCATCAAATAATTACGATATTACCGGTCTCAGGATAATTCATGAACCCGACACGGAAATGTCAGTCGAAATGGCCGTTAGGATGGTTAGTAGTAAACAGGCTGATATTCTTATGAAGGGAAAGGTTGGTTCATCAACCCTTCTTAAATGTGTTCTTAATAAGGAATGGGGATTGAGAACAGGTAATTTGCTCTCCCATTTTGCTCTTTTCGAAGTTGAGACATATCATAAAGTGATCGCTGTTACCGATGTGGCCATGAATATTGCTCCAAATTTGCAGGAAAAAATAGCGATTGTGAACAATGCCGTAGCATGTCTTAATAAACTTGGATATTCTATGCCCAAAGTTGCAGTACTGGGCGCTGTCGAAATGGTCAATGAGAACATGGAAGCTACCCTTCATGCTGCCCTTCTCTCAAAGATGAATCAACGCGACCAGATCAAAAATTGTATAATAGATGGCCCTCTCGCATTCGATAATGCCGTCAGCCTTGAAAGTGCACAACATAAAGGAATCAGAAGTGAGGTTGCCGGTGATACTGATCTTTTACTGATGCCCGACATTGAAGTAGGTAATGTTTTATACAAATCACTTGTTTTCTTTGCAAAAGCAAAAGTTGCTTCTATAATTCTTGGTGCCCTGGTTCCTATCGTGCTGACATCAAGATCCGATTCAGAACAGGCAAAATTCGATAGCATACTTTTATCAGCGGCAGCCAGTAAATAGCAAAATTATGATTAGATCCCTCGACCAGATGGAGGAAAAGGTACTGTCGCTTAATAAAAAGCGCCGGATTGCTGTTGCATGGGCACAGGACACTAATACTATTGTAGCTATTCATAAGGCTGTCATTAAAGGATTTGCTGAAGCGATAATGATTGGAAAATCAGCCGAAATCATTAATACCTGTAAAACTGAAGGAATTGATGAAAAACTCTTTACCATTATTAACGTAGATAATGAGAACAGAGCCTCTTTGGAAGCTGTCAGGTTAGCAAAAAAGGGTGATGCCGATATCGTTATGAAAGGTCTTATAGGAACTGATAAGTTTCTCAGGGCAGTAATGGATAAGGAAAATGGTTTGATGCTCCCAAATGCTGTGCTGAGCTATGTGGGCGCCATGGAAATACCGTCCTATCATAAACTGCTGTTTATTACTGATCCGGCTGTTATTCCATTTCCTGACCTCGATCAGAAGATTTCCATGGCTGGTTATGCAATCGAGATGGCACGTAAATTTGGAGTTAAAAAACCTAAAATTGCACTAATTGGCGCTTCTGAAAAAATGAGCCGGCATTTCAAAAATTCTGTCGATTACTCAATAATGTGCAAGATGGCCGATCGCGGTCAGATAAAAAACTGTATTATGGATGGCCCGCTTGATCTCTTTTTGGCCTGTGATAAAAAAAGTGTCGAAATTAAAGGAGTTGAAACACCCGTTAACGGTGATGCTGATATCCTGCTATTCCCTTCGCTGGAATCCTGTAACCCCTTCTATAAGGGACTTATGCTTTTTGCAAAGGGAGAATTAGCCGGACTGATCAGGGGAACAGAAAAACCTGTTATTGTAATGTCAAGAAGTGAAAGCGAAAAATCCAAGTATTTCTGTATTGCATTATCTTGTTTGATGGTGTAGTTTCATCTTATCAGGAAAATACAACTTGTAACACCATTTTACTTATGGCGAAACGACTAATTCTGGCAATCAACCCAGGATCAACATCTACCAAATTTTCTCTATATGAAGAGGAAAACCTGGTTTTTGAAAAGACCCTGAGACATACTTCTGAAGAACTTTCAGGCTATGAAAATATTACTGATCAGTTTCATTTCAGAAAAGACCTCATAATGAATGAGTTGTTCGAAAGGAAAACAGATTTTGCAGCCATTGCAGCTGTTGTCGGTCGCGGTGGCTTGGTAAAATCCATAGAATCAGGCATATATACGGTTAATCAAAAAATGAAGGATGACCTGAAAGCCGGGGTTTCAGGTCAGCATGCCAGTAACCTTGGTGGACTTATTGCGGATGATATTGCTTCTTCTTTACCTGAAGCAAATGCATATATTGTTGATCCGGTTGTCGTGGATGAACTTCAATCTATTGCCAGAATTTCAGGGCACCCGGAGATTGAAAGGAAATCTATTTTTCACGCCCTGAACCAGAAAGCTGTTGCACGTGTTTATGCCGCCTCAATTGGCAGGAAATATGAAGATTTAAACCTTGTTGTTGCCCACATGGGTGGAGGGGTGAGTGTTGGAGCACATAAAAACGGCAGGGTAATTGATGTGAATAATGCCCTTCATGGTGATGGTCCCTTTACTCCTGAACGCACAGGGGGATTACCTTCCGGACAACTTGTTGATCTCTGCTTCAGCGAAAAATTCTCTCATTCTGAACTTAAGTCAATGATTACCGGGAGAGGAGGAATGGTGGCGTACCTCGGCACTAATAATTTTAAGGAGGTATGTAGAATGGCAGAAAACGGAGACAAGAAAGCTCTGCTGATAAGAGATGCAGCTTCCTACCAGATTGGAAAAGAGATAGGAGCAATGGCAGCAGTTTTAAATGGACAGGTAGATGCAATAATTCTTACCGGAGGAATGGCGTATCAGGAGACAAATATTAAAAGTATCAAATCGATGGTTGATTTTATTGCAGAAGTCGTTGTCTATCCGGGTGAAGATGAAATGAAAGCGCTTGCATTTAATGGCCTGCTTGCCCTGAATGAGAAAATCGAGATCAAAATCTATTCGTAGAGAAGTTAAGGTTAAGGATTATTTAATGCAACAGGTATTACCTTCCCATTCATGAATTTGTGTCCATTCAGAGCAAAACCGCAAATAAATTCTGCCATTTCTTTTGATGTAACAGGAGCTATATAGCCGGGAAAAACTTCCTCAAGCATCTCTGTTTGTACAGCGCCCAGCGCCAGGCAGTTCACACAGATTCCTGATTCCTTGAATTCTGCCGCCAGACACTCTGAAAGACAGGATAATGCAGCTTTAGATGCACTGTAAAATGAGAGTCCTTTATACTTTGCACTACCCTGAAAACCTCCCATACTGGAAATATTTACAATATGAGATCCCTCTGGCATTAGTGGTTTTATAATCCGGATAGCTGAAGCAGGTCCAAAGAAGTTTGTTTCCATCATCAACCTGGCATAACTGTTTGCAATCTCCATAAATTCTTTTGCAACAAGCAAACCTGCTATATTTATAAGGATGTCAACTCTCTTAAAATGACTGTAAACCGTGTCTCTGAACGATTCAATCTGTGTATCAAAAACTGACAGGTCTAAAGGCAGTATGTAAACATTTTTAAACCGGGATGAAAGCCATTTCAGAGCCTTTTCATTCCTTCCGGTCACAAGAATTTGGTTACTAATATCTTGCGCCAGATAAAGAACAACCTCTTTTCCAATACCCCGGGTTCCACCGTTAACTATAATATTCATTTCAATTAGTAATTGCTATACTCAGATACTATCTTTAAAAAAATGTTTACTAAGATATTAAATAATTGGATACTAATCTGTACATAAAGTGAGCTAAAATTTTAAGTTTTTACTTAAACCTTATAATATTGTTATTAACTACTCCCCTTATACTTCCGACTTCGAGCTTCCGTCTTCCAATTCATTCCTTAAAAAGATTGAATGTGGAATATATTAATAAATGCATTTTTTCGTTTATTTGTAATGTTCATTTGTAACGTTTCAAATTTGTAAATATGACCCTCAAATTAAATGGAACTTTTTTCATGCGCCTTACACGGAATATGATCTTTATTACACTGATATTGTTTACATTAGCTCCTGTCTTATGCGGCCAGAAAACCAGGGAAGAACCGCCTCCATTCAGAGAGAGATTATTCTTTGGCGGAAATTTCGGGTTGCAGTTTGGAACTATTACCGATATTCAGGTCTCCCCGATTATTGGATTGTGGGTATTGCCCCGAATAGCTGTTGCAGTAGGACCCGACTATAGATTCTATAAAGACCCGGTTGACCGGACCAATATTTTCGGAGGGAAAGGATATTTACAATTTGTTGTTATTCAGGATATTAATTCAGTAATTCCTGTTGGAGTTCATACAGGAGTTTTTCTTCATTTAGAAGATGAACTGCTAAGCCTCGAGTCTTCCGTCTGGAAAAACCCCCCTATAACTTCTGAACGGTTTAATTTAAATACTGTTCTTGCCGGTGGAGGAATCAGTCAGCAGATAGGCAGGAGAGCTTCTCTGAATATCATGGTTTTATGGGCTTTAAATGATTCAGGTTATGGAGTTTATAGTAATCCGGAAATAAGAGTCAGTTTTAATTTTTAATTGGTTCCAACAAGCTGTCTTGATTGTACCAATCTGTTCTATAATTATTCTGAAAATTATTATTTTATTATTTACCTGCAGGTAATTTAAATTATATTGGCCCCGGTTTAAAAAAAAATGAAATTGAAATGAAAATTGAAAAGAATAAAATGGTTTCTCTTATTTATGAATTGAGGGAAAATGATCCGGAAGGCAGAATAATTGAATCTCTGGATGAGAATAAGCCTCTTGCATTTATCTTTGGCACCGGCAAATTACTTCCGGCTTTTGAATCAAACATCAATTCATTGATTAAAGGAGATATCTTCAGGTTCACCATGGATTCTGAAATGGCTTATGGGGAAAAAAGGGAAGAGATGATAGTCAACGTTCCGATTGCTGTTTTTGAAACAGATGGAAAACTAAATGAAGACATTTGTCAGGTAGGGAATGATGTCCCGATGATGGATACAGAGGGTAACCCTTTGAATGGCATAATAAACGAAATAGCAGACACTTACGTTAAGATGGATTTTAACCACCCTATGGCTGGTCTTGATCTGTTCTTTTCAGGTAAAATAATTGATGTTCGGGATGCTGCTATTGAAGAAATAGCCGGGATGAATCATTCATGTTCTTCCTGTGGCAATATTAGTGAAAATGGGTGCCCCGGTTCTTGTAGTTAATAAACTGGTTATCAGGATATAATATTAAACTTTAAGATTTTCTCCTTCTGATTTTGCGATTATCACCGCACAGCAGGTGTCACCATAAACATTGATGGTGGTCCGGAACATATCCAGAATACGGTCTACAGCAAGGATAAGACCAATACCCTCAAGAGGAAGTCCTACGGCTTCCAGAACTACGGTCATCATAACCAATCCAGCCATAGGAATCCCAGCCGATCCAATAGCGGCAAGAAGCGCGGTGAAGATAACAATTACCTGTTGTCCGAAAGTAAGATCAATTCCATAAGCCTGGGCAATAAATATTACTGCAACACATTCATAAAGAGCTGTACCATTCATGTTTACGGTTGCACCAAGTGGTAAAGTAAAACTGGCAATCTTGTTTGAAACACCATCTTCAACCTCAACAGCTTTCATCGTCAGAGGAAGAGTTGCATTTGACGATGATGTTGAAAAGGCAGTTAATAGAGGTGTTGCCATGTTTTTCATATGTTTTACCGGATTTGCCCTTCCGAGCAGCTTTACTGACAGAGGAAGGGTAACAAGGCCATGAATAATCAAACCGAGTAAAACTGTTATGAAGTAAAGTCCTAACCTGCTGATAACTTCACTGATCTCATTTCCCATCTGAATCTGCCGGGCTATTACCATGGCAGTAATACTAAATATACCCAAAGGGGTAAACCTGATGATAAAAAGAGTGATTTTCATTATAACATCAAGTGCAGCATTCAAAACGTCAGTAATCATGATACGCGGTTTTTCATTCACTTTTGTAATAAAAAACCCGAATAAAATGGCAAAGAAGATTATTGAAAGCATCTGTCCCTTCATCAGGGATTCGAAAATATTTGTCGGGACGATCTTTATCAGGGTTTGTCCGAAACTGTCTGAAACTGCCGAAATATTTTCAACCGGCACTTTAAAGCCAAGTTCAGCGCCAACCCCTGGTTTAATGGTAATGACAAGTATAAAACCAGTAATTATTGCTGCAAGTGTTGATATAATATAATAGCTCATTGTTTTCAACCCAAGTCTGCCAAGGTTACCACCGCTTCCTACACTCGCAACGCCTGTTGTTATTGAGCAAAAAATAAGTGGAACAATTATCATATTAAGGGCACGTAGAAAAATTTCTCCTATCCAATTTGTGTAAATTGTTGTATCAGGTAAAAAATATCCGAAGAACCCACCTGCAACAAGAGTTATAATAATTTGGTAATGAAGCGGAATTGAAAATCCTGGTCTGGTCATACAATAAATATTTTATCGCGATAAAGAAAATTAATCTTTAGGATAATTCCTGTTAAATCAATAATTATTTTATTACAGGGTAAAAAATTAAAGCTCCACATGATTGAATAATTGAACAGGAGTGATAGGATAGGCCGGAATTTTCAATATTGCAGAAAACTAAATATCGTAATACAATCATACAGTATATTTAGGTTTACATTTGTAACCTATCATAATTCGCAATATTAATTACATTTGTAATCGTTTTTATGACAGAATCATGTTACAAGACTAAATATTTATTGTTTAATTGTAGTAATAGTTTTAAAAATCATTAAATCAATACTATAAGTCTAATTAATTAATGTCTTTATCAACTATATTCATATAAAACCGATCTTAAAGGACCTGCAATGTTTAGAAAATACTATTAAAACACAGCATGCCAATCTATTATGAATCTAACCTGCTATAGAACTTTATATAATAACTTCATGTAATCATCATAATATCAATTATATATACTTTTAATCAAAGTAACTGAAAATTGCAATTGATTGTGTAATTACACATGTAACCTATTAATGTTACAGATGGCAACTTATAATTGTTTACATTTGTAATACTAATTATTTTGATATGAAAGAACGGTTACTTGAATTCCTAAAATCAGAAAACAAATCTTCGGCACAACTTGCGGAAGAAATAGGTGTTCAGCCTTCCGGTATCTCCCATATACTCTCCGGAAGGAATAATCCAAGCCTGGATTTTGTATTGAAAATGCTTGAAAAATATCAATACCTTTCAACAGATTGGCTGTTATTCGGAAAAGGATCTATGTATAAAGACATTAAGATGCAGTCTCTGTTTGGCGAAAACAGCAGTTTAGAACTGGATGACGCTTCGAAACTTCTTAAAAATGTGCCACAGAAACCGGAAATTGAGTTTCAGAATGTCAGAAAAGATGGACAAATGAAGGATTCTGAGGTTCCAACTAATAATAGCACCTCATTAGTTGAGAAAATTGTCTGGTTCTACGATAATAATAGTTTTGAGGAATACTTTCCCAGCCACTGATACCTCATCAGACCATTAAAATCAATAATATTATCGTGAAATCAGTCATTAAAATTATCTTTGTGATAAACGCAATGTAGATGGCAAAGCGCATAGAAGATCTTAAAATAATTGAAAATAAGCGTCTTAACAATGATTTCTTTGTTCTTGAACTCTCAGCGAATGATAAACTTCCTGTTTTTAAGCCTGGTCAGTTTGTTCAGGTAAGGGTTGATGGTAGCCCTAAAACATTTCTACGTCGGCCTATTTCAATACACGATGTTGATTACGGTAGAAATACATTTAAGTTACTGATTCAAATTACAGGGAAAGGTACAAAAACTCTCTCCAAACTCAGTAATGGAGATTTTCTGAATCTGATTTATCCCCTTGGTAACTCGTTCGGTTTGCCTGACAAAAACGAAAAAATCCTTCTTGTTGGAGGCGGATGTGGTGTAGCCCCTTTATTATTTTTGGGAAAATATTTAAAATCAAATGGTTATGTTCCTGATATTCTTTTTGGTTTTAGAAATAGTGAACGAATCATCGAGCTTGAAGAATATTTAGAAATTGGGAAAGTATTTCTTACAACAGAGGATGGTTCAAGAGGAGAAAAAGGCTACATTACCAGCCATTCAATCTTTTCAAACGGCACATATGACAAAATCTATTGCTGCGGACCTGATTCTATGATGCGGGCTATAGCCGGTTACTGCAAAAAAAACAATATCGCATGTGAAGTGTCGCTCGAAAACCTTATGGCATGCGGTATTGGTGCCTGTCTGTGTTGTATAGTTGATACTGTTAATGGCAATCTTTGCACCTGCATCGACGGACCGGTTTTCAATATAACTGAATTAAAATGGTGAACCTTGGCTTTTCTATCGGTGATTTGCATTTTAAAAACCCGGTGCTGACAGCTTCAGGTACTTTTGGATATGGACCTGAATTTGATGATTTTCTGGATGTTTCAAGGTTAGGTGGTATTGTTGTTAAAGGAACAACCCTTGAACCCAGGGAAGGCAATCTCTATCCCCGGATGGCTGAAACTCCTTCAGGCATGCTTAATGCTGTGGGTTTACAGAATAAAGGGATTGATTACTTTGAAAAAAATATTTATCCGAGCATCTCAGGGTATGATACTAACATAATTGTAAATATAAATGGTAGCTATGTTGATGATTATGTTACTCTTGCTGAAAGGATAAACACGCTTGATAAGATACCGGCTGTTGAGCTAAATATTTCCTGTCCTAATGTAAAAATGGGGGGAATGGCATTTGGAACCAATCTCGATTCAGCGCGTGAAGTAACAAGGGCTGTACGAGCTGCCTATTCAAAAATACTTATTGTAAAATTATCTCCCAATGTTACAAATATTGTTGATTTTGCCAAAGTTGTTGAAGAAGAAGGAGCTGATTCTATTTCGCTGATAAATACTATACTGGGTATGTCTATTGATGTTGAAAAAATGAGACCTGCTCTATCCACCATAACCGGGGGGCTGTCCGGACCAGCGATTAAACCGGTGGCGCTAAGAATGGTTTGGCAGGTTGCAAAAGCTGTAAAAATTCCGGTTATCGGGATGGGAGGAATTATGACAACCTCAGATGCATTGGAATTTCTTCTGGCAGGAGCAAGCGCTGTTCAGATAGGAACAGCTTCGTTTATTGATCCCCAGGCATCAATAAAAATATTAGAGGGTATTGAGAAGTATCTTATTGAAAAAGGTTTTTCAGAAATAAAGGAAATTGTTGGGTACATTAACCGGACAAAATGAATAAAGTCAACAATCTGAATGAAATATGTTCATATTCTAAATGAAAAACATTATATTGTTTAATATTTTAATCTCTGTTTTTTCCTATAAATTTGTAAGAATATAAAAACATATTGTTTCAATCTATTAATCAATCATCTTAGAAATGTCAGAAAATTTACAAATTGATAATCTTGATAGAAAGATTCTCGATATCATTACCAAAAATGCAAGGATCCCATACCTCAAAGTTGCCAGGGAGTGTGGTGTTTCAGGCGCTGCAATACATCAACGCGTTCAGAGGCTTATCAGGATTGGTGTTATAAGAGGTTCTGAATTTAAAGTCGATCCTGTAATGGTTGGCTTCAAAACATGTGCATATATTGGTATTTTTTTAGACCACCCCGGCCATTTCCGGGAAGTGATAACAAAATTCAGGGATATTCCTGAGATCATTGAATGTCACTACACTACAGGTAATTATTCGCTATTTATAAAAGTATATACACGTGATAATGAACACCTGCGGATGATACTTACCGATACGATCCAGAACATATCAGGTATAGTACGCACGGAAACTTTAATATCCCTTGAGGAATCAATAAACAGGCAGATACCTGTTCTTTCAAGATAGATAATACGTAATTATTAAGTATTAAGTATTTGCGCTACTGCCAGCTTATTAAATCAATTAAGTGAGGAAAAAACCCGGGAAAAGTGTTACATTTTTTTTGCATTAGATTAAATTTATCATACATTTGCACTCGCAAAAATAAAGGAGGATTCAGTAGCTCAGCTGGTAGAGCACATCCCTTTTAAGGATGGGGTCCTGGGTTCGAGCCCCAGCTGGATCACATAAAGGAAAGCAAATGCTTTCCTTTTTCATTTTAAATCTGCTAATTTAGCACAACAGCCAGCGAGTTTGCACGAAATGTCAAAATAGCCTTCAAAAATAAAATATGCATTTTCAAACAGCACCAAAGCAACCTTAATCCATAAGATTTAGTTATGTTATTAGTAGTACATATATAATCTATTTGACTTACGTATTTATTTTTTTATATATTTGTATTTAATTAAAAATATGAATCAATTTAAACTGCTATGAATAGACTAATTACAAAACGACTTGGGACTCTGTTGAGCGCCCTTTTTATTATTTCATCGGTATCATTTTCGCAATTTGATAACATTGATTTCTTAAGAAGCGCCCCTGCAGATGGCGTAAAACTACTCCAGGCTTATATTTCTCCATACGCAAATGCCTTTGGAGCAGGTCTTAACGGAGGATGGTATAATACCGCGAGACCTCATAAAATCCTTGGATTCGATATCACAACAAGTGTCAATGTGGGAATGGTTCCTTCATCTGCTAATACTTTTGATGTTACCAAGATTGGTCTTACCAGCCTTACAGGTACAGGTATGGCATCCACAATTGCCGGTCCGGATATAAGTGGTCCGCTTATGACCTATAAAGTAAGTGGCATCACCCTTGCATCATTCAATGCTCCTCCCGGAGTTGCATGGGCATATGTACCGGCACCTACTGCCCAGATCGGTTTAGGGCTCCCTTTTGGAACCGAAGTTAAGTTCAGGTTTATTCCAAAAATCATGATTGGGGAGGACGGTGATATCTCCCTTTGGGGTGTTGGTGTGATGCACAGTCTTTTGCAATATTTACCGGGATACAAAATGTTACCTTTATTCGATGTTTCACTTTTTGGTGGATATACAAAGCTGGAGGGAAATATTCCGCTGAGTTTGCAACCAGATCCTTTAGTTAATCAGACTTATACAACAACTTACCTTGCAACAAAACCATTCGATAATCAAAAATTGAATATGAGTGTTGAAGCGTTAAATATAAATGCAATAGCTTCACTTAACCTGCCTGTAATTACCTTCTATGGCGGACTTGGTTATAGTAAAACAAAAACAGGAATGGAGTTAATAGGAAACTTTCCTACTCCGAAGCCTGTCGCTACCCCTATTCCTCATGCTGAATATAATGAGAGTGGTGTAATAAAAGGTACAAATTTCACGAATATGGATATTGAGAACTTTTCCGGAATACGAGCTAATATTGGTTTAAGGATCAAGCTTGCTATTATCACAATTCACGCTGATTTTACCAGGGCCCAATATAATATTTTATCAGCAGGATTTGGAATCTCGATCAGATAACAGGAACTAAAATATTTTCTGAAATCCCCGGGGTTCATAAACTGTCCCGGGGATTTTTTTTTAAACTTTGGAATTATACAATTGTATCTTTAATAATTGGAAAATTACTTTTAAACAAAGCAATTAATGATTGTAGGCTCACAAAAGATATATAGTGGTTACCGTGCATTGCTACATGCTGCAAAAAATACTGTAGCTGCTGAAGAAAATGTTAAGATCAGAAGAGCGCTGGATCTTGCAGTGGCAGCTTGTGGTGATAAGATAACGCTTACCGGCGAACCTTTAATCCTACACGCACTCTCCGTTGCCAGGATTATTGCAGGGGAGGTGGGGCTTGGACTAACATCAATAATTACAGCATTATTGCATGATTCATATAACAAGCTGAGCCTTCCGCCAAAAGAGTTGGAAAAGGAGTTTGGGAAAAAGGTTGTTGAAATCCTAAATGGCTTTTCGAGAATTACAAGCATCGATTCGATGCAATCTTCTTATCAGGCTGAGAATTTTCGCAAACTTCTTTTAAGCCTTGCTGACGATGTAAGAGTAATTCTTATCAAACTCGTCGAACGTCTTGAGTATATGCGTAATCTTGATAAGGCTCCCGAGAAGGAGAGGTTGCCTTTAGCCTCAGAGACCTATTTTCTTTATGCACCGCTGGCCCACCGACTTGGTTTTTATAACATCAAGTCGGAAATGGAGGACCTTGCTGTTAAATATCTCGAGCCGGAACAATATAATTATGTCGATTGCCGGCTGAAGCAAACTACAGCATCGAGGAATAAACTTATACGTGACTTCTCAATTCCACTAAAGGAAAGGCTGGAAAAGCAAGGCTTTAGGTTCACTATCAAAAGTCGCACAAAATCAATACATTCCATTATGCTGAAAATGAAAAAGCAGGAAGTGGAATTTGAAGAAGTCTTTGACCTTTTTGCAGTCAGGATAATTATTGAAAGTGATAGTGAGAATGAAAAATCCGACTGCTGGAGAGCATACTCAATAGTGACTGACATATATCAACCCAACACAAGCAGACTGCGCGACTGGATATCTGTCCCAAAATCAAACGGGTATGAGTCTCTTCATACCACGGTGGTGGGCCCCAGGGGCAAATGGGTCGAAGTGCAGATCAGATCATTAAGGATGGATGATATAGCAGAAAAGGGGTTGGCAGCCCACTTTAAGTATAAAGGAATTAAAGGAGAAGGAGGGCTCGACAACTGGCTGTCAAAAATGAGGGAAATACTTGAATCATCTGAAAAAGATGATAATGCATTTATTGATCAGGTAAGGTCGGGATTATACACGGATGAGGTTTTTGTTTTTACACCCAAAGGCGATCTGCGCCAATTACCTGCAGGAGCAACCGTACTCGATTTTGCCTTCGATATACATACCGCCGTTGGCGCCTCATGTGTTGGAGGTAAGGTAAATGGGAAAAATGTAACAATAAGATATGTATTGCACAATGGCGACCATGTATCCATATTAAGGTCAAAAAACCAGAAGCCAAAACAGGATTGGTTGTCGTTCGTGGTTACGACAAAAGCAAAAACAAAGATTAAGCAGGTTCTGAACGAAGAAAAAACCAAAGCAGCCGCCGAAGGAAAAGAGATACTGATGCGTCGGCTGAAGAATTGGAAAATAGTTTATGGTGATACTGTGATACAGAAACTGCTAAATTCATATAGCCTTAAAACTGCAAAGGATCTATATTACCTTATCGCTACCGAAAAGATTGAACTCCTTCATATTAAGGAAGTTTTGCAAAAGGAAGAATCAAATGAATCAATTATCCCGGCCACGGCGGTTCCTGAAAAAGAGACAAAAGAACCAATTGATTCACAATATTCTGATTACCTGATAATTGAGGATAGGGTGGAGGGTCTTGATTTTAAATTGTCCAAATGCTGCAATCCGGTATTCGGTGAAAGTGTTTTTGGTTTTGTAACTATTTTGGATGGAATAAAAATCCATCGGAAAAATTGCCCCAACGCATATAATATGATGACCAGATATCCATACAGGGTTGTTGTTGTGCGTTGGGCCAAATCAAAGAACAGCCCTGTCAATACCTCTGATCGGGTCTGACCGCAAGTTTAGCCATCTTCTCAACCTCTAACGATGGAAAGCCGAACTCTTCCACTACTTTTCCAAGGATCAGATAAGTACCGCTTCCTTTAAAGGGCCAATTTTTAAGAGACTGCGAAAAGTGGGTGGTATCAAAAAAATTACCTTCAGCATCGATAAAACATCCAAAATTCATCCAGTCATTTTTTATTGTCTTTATATATTTTACGTTCACCAGGTGACCAACCATCCTGATTTTCTTTCCTGTATATTCATTCAATCTACGGGCAGATACTTCGCCACGGAAGGATGTTTCAAGCATATCGAACCAGCTCATGGTTACCGGGAAACCGAAGAGTTCTATTTCATCGTAAACATCTTCAAGCTTTCCCTGAACAAGATCGGGTAGCGTAAAGTCCCGGACAGGAGAGGAGAAGAGGGGACGAATATTTTCCTGTTTGTTTTTGTTTATCATCAAATGGGCTTCCCATAAAAGTACTGCCTTCTTTTTACCTGTAAATCTGAGCGCTCCGGCCTTTATCAGAAGAATGACCTGCTCCAGTCCGGGGTTTACCCTTGCTACAAAATCGTTCAGATCAGTGAACGGACCTTCATCACGGCGTATCTCTTCTATTGACTGAGCCACCTTATACTCAATACTCATAATATGAATAAAGCCGATGTATATATCTGAACCATAAATCGTTGTCTGGTAATTACTTTTATTTACGCACGGAAGTTGTATTGTAGCGCCAAACCTTCTTGCTTCATGCACATATACCCAGGTCCGGTAAAAGCCCCCGAAATTATTTATTACAGCTACCATGAATTCAAGCGGATAATGCGCTTTAAGATACAGGCTTTGGAAACTCTCAACGGCATACGAAGCAGAATGGGCCTTTGAGAATGAATACCCGGCAAAAGACTCAATCTGCCTCCATACCTCTTTTGTAACCTCTTCGCTGTAACCCTTTTCGCGGCAGTTTGTGAAGAACCTTTCCACAATCCGCTGCATCTCCTGTTTCGATCTGTATTTGCCACTCATTGCGCGGCGCAGGGTATCAGCATCAGCAAGGTCTAATCCTGCAAAGTGATGACAGACTTTCAGAACATCTTCCTGGTAAACCATAACACCAAAGGTCTCTTCAAGCTGTTCCTTCATTACAGGATGTATATATTCGAATTTCCCGGGATTATGAAACCTGTAAATATATTCCCGCATCATCCCTGAACGTGCAACACCTGGCCTTATCACCGAACTGGCGGCCACAAGCGTTGTGTAATTGTCGCATCTGAGTTTCTGGAGAAGACCACGCATTGAAGGACTTTCAATATAGAAACACCCTTTTGTCTCACCTGTTTTAAGATACTCTTTAACCTTCTCATCGTTCTTAAATTTATGTACAGCATGAACATCAACATCGATGCCGCGGTTTCGCAAGATTATTTCCGCACTCTCGCGTATATGTCCAATGCCCCGCTGGCTCAGTATATCGAGCTTTTCGAAACCAATCTCTTCAGCAGTGTACATATCCCACTGGGTTGTCGGAAAACCTTTCGGAGGCATATCCAGAGCAGTGTAGCATGTAATTGGCTCTTCGGATATAAGGATGCCCCCGGCATGAATACTCCTAATATTGGGAAAGTCTGCAATCTTCAGACCTGTAGAAAAAATACTGTTGCTAATGTCATTCCTGTTTGTTTCTGACGAAGGATTATCAATCAGGGAATCGATCTCCTCCTTTGGTAATCCATGTACCTTTCCGAGTTCACGGACTATTGACTTACCTCTGAAGGTACTCATTGTGCCAAGCAGTGCGGTGTGACTGTAACCATATCGCTTGAAAATGTAGTCGATGACATCATCCCTCTCTTTCCATGAGTAGTCAATGTCGAAGTCGGGAGGGCTGCTTCTTTTAGGATTGATAAATCTCTCGAAGTAAAGGTTTAGATCAATTGGGTCAACGTTAGTGATTTTCAGGCAATAAGCAACAACTGAATTTGCACCGCTTCCCCGTCCGACATGATAGAATCCTCTGGACATTGAATATCTTACAATGTCCCAGGTTATAAGAAAGTATGCCGAGAAACCCAGTCTGTCGATTATCTCAAGTTCATGCTTTACTCTTTTCTTAGCTTCATTATTCTGACTGCCGTACCTGTATATCATTCCGTCCCACGCGAGTTTTTCGAGGAGCAGTTTGTCATCGTACCTGCTGGCGGAATAGATTTTTTTGTTTTTCAAACCTTCACGATCAAACTGTAAGCTGCAGGCATTAAGTAGTTTTCGTGTATTATTTATTAACCATTGATGATCTCTGTATATCTTTTCATTATCAGCAGGCGTTTTAAAGAACTCATCTTCACCGGCGCACTGCCATGGTTTCAGGTGGCTGAGGAGAATATTGTTATCGACTGCCCTGAGGTTCTTATGTATAAAAATATCATCTGCCTCTGCAAATGTGACAGGTTGAAGGACTACCATTGAGTTCCTGTTTAATGATGAAGTCAGTGTCAAAAGCCGGTTCATCTCATGTGGTCTTATACCTATTCGTTCATTATCAAATAGTTTGCGGTCAGGAATTTTTTTCAGGGAATAAATTATGTATGATTCTGAGAATTGAGGCGCCGGGAAAGGAATTGATGTCTTGCTGAAATTCATATCTGAGAGAAATTCATTCAGCTCCCTTAAACCGCTGTTATTACGTGCAATACCGATATACTGCAGTTCATTATCAATTCGGAATTCGATACCTGCAACAGGTCTTATGTTGTTTTTGCTGCATTCGCCTGCAAATTCAGGTATAGCTGTTGAGTTATTTATATCGGTGAGAACAATAGTATCGGTACCGGCAGCCATTGCTTTCTGCACAAGCTGTTCAACGGACATTGTTCCGTACCGCAGACTGTAATATGAATGGCAGTTCAGATACATAGTTTCTCGTTTTCGAGTTGTTTAAGGGCTTTTTCCTCTCTTTCGCTTATAGTCATTACTCCTGAAGCTCTCCTGACCACATTCCGCCCGAAACGCTTCCTTAGTTTGTCCATAGCCATATAGAGGCTCACCTTTTCGGGAGTATCGTCAAACAGGTCAAGCTGCTGAACCCCTCTTACCATATAACTGAACCTCACACCAATAAGCCTTATTAGCATACGCCTCTGGTATAGCCTGCCAAAGAGCTCTTTGGTGATATCGGCCAGTACATGATCAAATGAAGTGTAAGGTATCCGCTTCTGCAGAGTGTGGGTATCGAAGTTTGAATACCTTATTTTCACAGTGATACATGAGGTGAGTTTCTCCTGTTTTCTCAACTCGAACGCAATCTTCTCCACCATGCTCACCAGCAGCTGATTCAGCCTTACCATATCGGTGGTATCTTTTTCGAAGGTATGTTCAGTGCTTATCGATTTCTGTTCCGAATAGCTGATGACAGGAGTAGAGTCTATTCCATTGGCTCTTTTCCACATTTCAATACCATTTTTCCCCATCAGTTTTTCAAGCATCTCAACAGGAATATTCCTCAGGGTATAAATTTTTGCTATACCCATCGAGCGGAGTATATGGTAAGTCTTCTGACCTATCATGGGTATTTTTCTTATCGACAGGGGATCGAGAAATGGAAGCACAACATCTTTTCGTACCTCTATCTCACCGTTTGGCTTTGCCTCACCGGTTGCAATCTTTGATACGGTCTTGTTGACTGAAAGTCCGATTGATATAGGCAGGCCGGTCTCTTTGATTATATACTGCCGCAATTCATGCGACCATTTGTAGCATCCATAGAAACGGTCCATTCCTGTAAGGTCGATATAGTGCTCATCAACGGATGCTTTCTCATATAGCGGCGCCCTTTCGGCAATTATGCCGGTCACTATGTTTGAATAGTTGCTGTAAAGCTCCATGTCGCCTCTTATCACAATGGCATCAGGACACATATTCCTGGCCATTTTCATAGGCATCGCGGAGCTTACGCCGTACTTTCGTGCCTCATAACTGCAGCTCGATACCACTCCACGGTCCGACATACCGCCAATTATCACCGGCTTGCCATTCAGCCGGCTGTTCTTAAGCCTCTCAACTGATACAAAAAAGGTATCGAGGTCGAGATGCAGAACGGAGCGGTCTATGTTGCCGGCAAGAATCATTTTTTTAATATTTTTTTGGATATATCAGAATTATGTTTTACTTTTGATTAGAAATTAATCAATATTATGGTTACAATATAATCAATTTTCATTATGTACTTCGCATCGAACATAAAATTTTTAAGAAAAAGGAGGAGCAGAACACAGGATGACGTGGCGTTTGCCCTTAACCTGAAGCGTTCAACCCTTAGTGGTTATGAGAACGGCGTAGCCCAGCCCGGTATAGAGATACTGATATCTTTTTCCGGCTACTTTAACATATCCATCGATACAATCCTTAAACTGGATATATCGAAGTTGTCGGAAAGTCAACTTGGTGAATTGGAAAGAGGATATGATGCTTATATTAAAGGAAGTAATCTCAGGGTATTGACTACAACCGTAAATTCCGAAAACCGGGAGAATATTGAGCTGGTACCTGAGAAGGCGAAAGCAGGTTATACAACCGGATATGCTGATCCTGGGTATATCGGTGAACTTCCTGTATTCACGTTACCGTTTCTTTCCGATAAAAAGAAATACAGAACTTTTCAGTTGAAAGGTGATTCTATGCTTCCTATACCCGATGGTTCGTGGGTGACAGGAGAGTACCTCCAGGACTGGATGCAGATAATCAGCGGGAAAGCTTATGTGGTATTTACCCTTGACGATGGAATTGTCTTTAAGGTAGTTGAAAACAATTTAACAAAAGAGGGGAAGCTTGTTCTATATTCATTAAACCCTATTTATGAACCGTACGAGGTACATGTAAATGAAGTTAAAGAGATATGGAAATTCGTTAATTATATAAGCAGTGAACTCCCGGATCCTGTACTACCGGAAAAACAGCTCATCCAGGCAGTGGCAGTGATGAAACATGATCTTGAAAGGATAAAAGCGAAGCTGGGAAATGATATTTCTGATATTAATGAGGAAAAATGAAGAACCATTTTCCGTTCTCAAATCCTATTGAAAAAGAATCAATTCTATCCAGTTCTTCATATTTAAGCATAATATGAGGTAAGGTCTGTAAGTAATTTATATTCTTTTGTTTATTGACAATATTCGAAGTCATTATTATAAAAACCCCAGGTTCAATATAGTTTCTTAAAGCAGGCGATTCACAAATTACAGGAACATTTGACGGTATATATGTCATTATTTCATTAAAAACATCCAACAGCTGATCATCCCAAACCTTTGCAAAGAAAACTTTATGAGCGCCCGAATGAAGCATACGTGAAGTGTCCTTTGATGTATCCCTATTGGTCTCTTCATAAATTGAATATCCCTTTTTTTCGGATTTGGAAATCAAACCTGCTGTAGTCTCATGAAAATGAGGGCTTATCTTAATTGCAGTGATGTCAATGTTGTTGAACTGCTCAATTATCTTGCAGGCCAGTGATGTCTTCCCTGATTTAGTACCGGTACCAGCAATGAGCAGAAGATTTGGGATTATCACAGAACTTCTTATTCTTTGGTGATAGCAATTATTTGATCAACGATCTTATTGTTGTCAGATTCAGAAATATGTCCTTTATAAATTGCCCGGCATATTCTGTTTTTATCAATAATTACCACCGTGTAGTTATCTTTTGGTAAACCCCAGTTATTCTGAAGAGTAGCATTGTAATCAAATAATATGGTTGTATCATATTTCTTTGCTTTGTTGCCAGCGATCATCCTGATAAGGCCATTAGGTTTCCAGGTCGATTTACAATCAACGATGCCAAATCCCTTGAATAAATCCTTGCTAAGGGTCTTGTCGATATCAGTTGCTTTTTTGACTGCATCATTGAATGCATCATTGAGATCTGATTCATCAGGGTCAACATAATTTAGCTGAAGAACTTTACCCGGCCATGAATTCATTGTAAATTCTTTTTTATCGGCATCAGTAAACATCCATTCAGGAGCTTTCATTCCAACTGCCAGTTTGACATTTTGCTGACCGAAAATTCCAGTTAAAGCAAATAAACTGAGAACGAGTGTGATGATCATTTTTTTCATAAGTAGGATTATTAAATTTATTGCGAAATATATGAATTTTTTATCATTAATTAATTTTTGTGGATTTTATCATTAATCCCGGCAACAATATTATTTTTGCGGTCTAATTAATTTGTATGCAATTAATAAGGAATATAGCGATCATTGCACATGTGGATCATGGGAAAACCACTCTGGTTGACCGGATTATACAGGAATGCCATGTGCTTGACCAGAGGAAAGAGGCGGGTGATCTTATTCTTGACAGTAATGATCTTGAGCGGGAAAGAGGGATAACAATCCTCTCTAAAAATGTCTCGGCTAATTATAAAGGTAATAAAATTAACATTATTGATACACCGGGTCACGCTGATTTTGGAGGTGAAGTTGAGAGGGTTCTTAAGATGGCAGATGGTGTATTGTTACTTGTTGATGCTCTTGAGGGACCTATGCCACAGACAAGATTTGTGCTTGGAAAAGCTATAGCGTTGGGACTGAAACCTATTGTTGTTGTTAATAAAGTCGATAAAGATAACTGCCGACCCGATGAAGTTCAACAGGATATTTTCGAATTGATGTTTAACCTGGATGCTTCAGACGAACAATTAGATTTTGAAACAGTTTTTGGATCATCGAAATACGGATGGATGAGCGGAGACTGGAAAAAGCCAACAACCGATATAAAGTATCTTCTTGACACAATACTTAAGGAAATACCTGAACCACAATATATTACAGGAACAGCTCAGATGCAGGTTGCTTCACTGGATTTTTCGAACTACGTTGGAAGAATAGCTATCGGCCGTGTATTCAGAGGTGACATAATGACTGGTAAAGACTATACTTTATGCAAGAGGGATGGTAAAGTCAAGAAAGTAAGGGTTAAAGAGTTATATGTTTTTGAAGGGCTTGGAAGAGTTAAAACAGAAAGTGTCAGATGCGGTGATTTATGTGCTGTT
The DNA here is from genome assembly GCA_026391555.1 of Bacteroidia bacterium. Classification (GTDB taxonomy): domain Bacteria; phylum Bacteroidota; class Bacteroidia; order Bacteroidales; family VadinHA17; genus LD21. Next base: position 85,536 of record JAPLEB010000054.1, read on the forward strand.
ATCGGACTGGAAGATTTCGAAATAGGGGATACCCTCGCTGATCTGCTTGCTCCTGAAGCGTTACAGAGAATCGAAGTAGATGAACCCACGATGAGTATGGTGTTTACTATCAATAACTCGCCATTGTTCGGTAAAGAAGGCAAGTTTGTGACTTCACGTCATCTCAGAACAAGGTTGATGAGAGAGACAGAAAAGAACCTTGCACTTAAAGTTGAAGACACAAAATCAGAAGATACTTTTAATGTATACGGCCGTGGGATACTTCATCTTTCGATACTCATAGAGACGATGCGACGTGAAGGATATGAATTCCAGGTAGGAAAACCCAAAGTAATACTAAAAACAATAGATAACGTCAAATCAGAGCCTTATGAGACTTTATCAATTGATGTGCCTCCTGATTTTTCAGGTAAAGCCATTGAACTTATTACCCAGAGGAAAGGGGAAATGATGGTTATTGAACCTAAGGGAGATCTGACCCATATTGAGTTTGATATTCCATCCAGAGGACTGATCGGATTAAGGAACAACATGCTTACCGCCACATCTGGTGAGGCTGTGATGCATCACCGGTTCCGCGCGTATGATAAGTATAAAGGTGATGATCTTTTACCTAAACAAAATGGTTCACTGATTTCCCTCGACCAGGGAATGGCAACCGGTCATGCAATTGACAGGTTGCAGGACAGGGGCAGATTTTATATTGATCCGGGAGAACAAGTGTATAAAGGTCAGGTGATCGGTGAATATACCAGACCTGTTGACCTTGAGGTGAATGTTATTAAAGGGAAAAAACTTACAAATATGAGAGCTTCCGGCTCGGATGACAGTCTTAAGATCGCACCTAAACTGAAATTCTCGCTTGAAGAATCAATGGAACAGATCAAAGATGATGAATATCTTGAAGTTACTCCTTTGAATCTGAGAATGAGAAAGATCCCTGGTTATAAATTCGCATAAATGGAAAAGAAATACTTTTTATTAATTTTTTTTGCGTTTTTAATTATGTCAGCAGGATATGGTCAGGAGATTAATTTTGCCAGATTTGGCATAGAGACAAAAGATAGCCATATTCCACAGGGATTAAAAGTTGGAGATATGGCACCTGGTTTTACCGGATATGATCAGAAGGGTACACAGGTGGAATTGAAAAAACTACTTGAAAAGGGCCCTTTGGTACTTTTCTTTTACAGAGGGAAATGGTGCCCGGTATGCAGCAGATATTTAAATAATTACCAGGATTCTCTAAAAATCATTACAGATCAGGGCTTTAATGTAGTAGCAATAACACCTGAATCAATTGAAAATGTAGAGCAGACAGTAAAAGTTCATAATATTTCATTTACAGTTATTTATGATTGTCAGGAGAAAATAATGAAGGATTATGATGTTATGTTCAATGTAACAAAAGCATATCAGGATAAGATATTTAATTCACTTTCAACGGATATTGCTAAAAATAATGGGAGGGATGCTGCACGGCTTCCTGTTCCGGCCACTTATATAATTAGTAAGGAAGGAATTATTGTTGCTGTTCAGTTTGATCCCGATTACAAAATAAGGGCTTCTGTAAAGTGGATACTACAAAATCTTGGAAAAGCATTTTAATAGCCTGGTTTTCAAGTTTATTCAATTTCAGCAATTCAAATAGCTTACCTAATATTCATTAAGGAAATCATTAAATGGTTTCATTGTTTTTAGTACTTTAATATTTAACAAAATCTTTAGAGTTAATGATTTTTATAAATTCATTTGGCTCTTCACCGATCTTCTCCCTGATTGCAGATAGCCATGGAGCAGGAGGCATATAAGCTCCGCCGGCAATTATGCTTTTCTCAGGTTCAATATGAATATAATATCCGGCAAATTTGTCTCCGTTTTTTTTACCTCCTCTGACTATAAATGCTCCAAGATGAGACTTATATGGCGATTTATCATTCGAAAAGCGGATATCCCGGTTAATCCGGTAAACACAGCTCTTCACTTCAAGCCCTTTCAGAATGGGCTCAAAATCAATTTTATCGGGAGAGCTCGCCAGCTTTAGCAAAGGTTGTAGCGAAGGCAGATGTCAGTCTCGACAAAATGTCGGGACTGGAAATCATCTTAAAAAGCCTATAATTAATATTATGTAAAATAGAAATATTTTATTATCATTTTTATTGAATAGTTGAAAATAGTACTTCCAGCCTATCTTTATCACTTCTTCTCGATGGCATCAAGTTTTGCTTTGATCGCTGCGTATTTATCGGTATACTTAAGTCTGTAATACAATTCTTTCAAACTACTCATGGTATAAACATCATCAGGTTTAAGTTCAAGAGCCTTTTCCATACATGGAAGGGCTTTTGCATAAACAGCATTTGCCTGATCAATGGCTTCACTATATTTTTGAACGTCCATTATCTCATTGGCCTTAACAAACATATCTGAAGCTTTATTGATATATGCAGCTCCTAGTCCATACTGCGAATCATACTGATCTGATTTAAGCTCAATAGCCTTTGAAAGTTCTACAATAGATTCATCATACTTCTTTTGATTCAAGAAGGTTATGCCAGCAGCAAGATAAAGGCTGAAGTTTGTTGGATCAGCTTCTTTTGCAACTATTATATATTTAAGTGCTTCTTCGGTCTTATTGCTTTTCAGATATAAATCTATTAGTTGCAACGTAATAGTCTTATCATCAGGGAATTTACTACTTAATCCGGTTAATATCGATTCTGCTTTAATTGTATCACCAAGACCGAGATAACTTTCATATATCTGGTAATAAGGTGTAATACCGAGGTACTTCATCTCTGCACATTTATTGAAGTGCTTAATTGCTTCATTATATTTACCTGAATTTACAGCAGCCAGACCTGCATTATAATACATTCCTGTATCAACAACTCCGGCATATTTATCACTTTCGGTAATTATAATCTGTGATTCAAAGGATTTAAGCGCACCTTCATAATTTTTAGCCTCAAATCTTGCACTACCCTGGGCATATAAGTTAACAGCCAGAGAGTTATAGGTCAATGTGGTTATAATTTTCTTTTTCATCGTACCTTTGGGATCCAGTTCCATCGCTTTCTCATATGCAGCATAGGCTTCTGCAAGCGGGTCGGGATAAAAGTCTTTGAACTTAGGATTATCCGATTCAAAACAAGCCTGGCAAAGCTTACCTTTTGCAAAATATGTATTAAACCAGTCCTTTGATTTCTCATCAACCAATGCCTGATCGATGGCTTCTTTTGCTTTATCAAGAAAACCCTGGTCTATGTAATTCAGAGCACTGGTGACCTTGCCCTTCTGGGACATTGCTCCAAATGAAATACTAACGACTGCTATCAACAGAAAAAACTTTTTCATGATTATAATTTTTATTTAATTGTCTTAAAAAATTTCCCAAATTTAAACATTACTTATTAATCATCAAATTCTTTGCCATTTTCCTCAGCAACAATATTATTTTCTTCGTCATAGTTTTTTTCTGTGTTTTCATCCCCCTCATTTACCAGTACGCAGGCAACTGAAGCAATAATATCATTTTCCTTAAGATTAATCAATCTCACTCCCTGTGTTGCCCTTCCCATTACTCTTAATGCAGAAACAGGACTTCTGAGGATATTTCCAAATTGCGTAATAATCATAAGGTCATGATTATCAGTCACATCTTTCAATGCAATAAGTGAGCCTGTCTTTTCAGTAACGTTAATTGTCTTTACACCTTTTCCTCCTCTGTTGGTGATCCTGTAACCATCGATATCAGATCTCTTACCATATCCTTTCTCAGAAACAACAAGAATATCTTTTTCTTTATTCTCAACGGTGATCATACCTATTACAAAATCGCTGTCTTCGCTGGCGAGCCTGATACCTCTTACACCGGAGGCAGTCCGGCCCATTGGTCTGACTTTTGCTTCAGGGAATCGAATTGCACGTCCCGATTTTATGGCCAGCATAATATGGTGCTGTCCATTAGTCATCCTCGCTTCAAGAAGCTCATCTCCCTCTCTCACAGTGATGGCATTAACTCCATTAACTCTGGGTCTGGAATATGCTTCCAGCGATGTTTTTTTAATAATTCCTTTTGTTGTACACAGGACAATGAAGTTATTATTAATATATTCCGTATCATTCAGATTCTTTACATTAATAAATGCTCTTACATTATCGACAGGTTCAATGCTAATAAGATTCTGCATGGCTCTTCCTTTTGAAGTTCTGGAACCTTCAGGAATGGCGTAAACTTTCAGCCAGTAACACTTTCCGTTCCTTGTAAAGAAGAGCATGGTATTATGCATCGTGGCAATATAAAGGTGCTCAATAAAATCCTCATCCCTGGTTGCACCACCCTTGGCTCCTGTTCCACCCCTGTTCTGCCTCCGGAAATCAGTTAATGGAGTCCTTTTAATATAACCCATGTGAGAAATAGTTATTACCATTTCATCATCGGCATAAAAATCTTCAGGATTAAACTCTTCAGCATTAGGAATTATTTCAGTACGTCTTTTATCGCCATATTTTTCTTTTATTTCAAGAAGTTCATCTTTAATAATTTTCATTTGAATATCAACGCTTGCAAGAACACTTTTTAAGTATTCAATCAGTGCCATAATTTCCTGGTATTCAGCTCGTAATTTTTCCTGCTCAAGGCCTGTAAGCTGGCGCAGACGCATTTCTACAATTGCCTTTGACTGGATATCTGAGAGTGCGAACCGCTCCATCAGCCTTTCCCTGGCCATTTCAGGAGTTTGTGATGATTTGATTATTGCAATTACTTCATCGATGTTATCACTGGCAATGATCATCCCCTCAAGTATATGAGCCCGTTTTTCAGCCTGATCAAGGTCAAATTTTGTTCTTCTTATGACAATTTCGTGACGATGTTTTACGAAATAATGAATTAAATCCCTGGTATTTAGTGTTTTAGGGCGTCCTTTTACAAGGGCGATATTATTTACGCTGAAAGATGTCTGAAGTGAAGAAAATTTATAAAGGTTATTTAGAACAACACTTGCACTGGCATCTTTCTTAAGAATTATGACAATGCGCATTCCGTTACGATCCGATTCATCGTTTATATAAGATATCCCCTCAAGTTTTTTCTCATTTATAAGATCGGCGATCTTGCGGATCATCTCGGCCTTATTAACCATATAAGGAATCTCATTAACAATAATACATTCCCGCCCGGAATGAGTCAGTTCAATTTCAGTCTTTGCCCTGACTATTATACGGCCTCTGCCGGTTTCACAGGCATCTTTTATTCCCTGTTCACCATAAATTATTCCTCCTGTCGGGAAATCAGGCCCTTTTACGTATTGTAAAATTTCTTCAGTGGTTATATTATTATTATCGATATAGGCTATTGTGGCATCAATAATTTCAGATAAGTTATGCGGTGGCATATTGGTTGCCATTCCCACAGCTATACCGGAAGCTCCATTCACCAGAAGGTTGGGGATTCGTGTTGGAAGAACAGAAGGTTCAGTTAAAGAATCATCGAAATTTGGATGAAAATCAACAGTATCCTTGTCAATATCCGCCAGTGTCTCTTCTGCAATTTTTTTAAGTCTTGCCTCAGTATATCGCATAGCAGCCGGGCTGTCGCCATCGACCGACCCAAAGTTCCCTTGTCCGTCAACCAGAGGATATCTCAATGACCATTCCTGTGCCATCCTTACCATAGCTTCGTAAACCGAAGAGTCGCCATGTGGATGAAATTTACCAAGCACCTCTCCCACTATCCTTGCTGATTTCTTATAAGGTTTGTTAGACATTACTCCCAGTTCCGACATTCCAAATAGTACCCTGCGATGGACCGGTTTAAGACCATCTCTCACATCAGGTAATGCCCGCGACACAATAACCGACATCGAATAGTCGATGTAGGCAGATTTCATTTCCTCCTCAATATTAACCTTGACGATCCTTTCTCTCTCTGACATAATAGATTATTAATTAAGTATTTACAAATAAACCTCCTCTCCAGGGTTTAGATTTACGAAAATAGTTAATATTTGGCTAATTTTGACCTTTTCAGACTGTGATTTTTTAACATTTTTTGTTAATAAATTAGCATGAATATTGTCATATAGATATTATGCGTAATTTAACTTTGGAAAAGTAGTTATGCGTACCTTTGTCGCATAGCATCTGACAGAATGTCGGTTAACTTGTAGTAATCTGATAATAGATAGATCAAAATATGGATTCACAATTTTCGCAAAGGGTTAAAGATATTCTTAGCTATTCCAAAGAAGAGGCTATAAGGCTGGGAAACAGCCATATAAGTCCTGAACATCTTTTTCTTGGCATACTGAGAGATGGAGAGAGTGTTGCAATAGAAATCCTGATAAACCAGGGGATTGACCTTCTGATACTTAAAGGATCTCTTGAGAAAAGTATAAAGGTGGAAAGCCCTATCCCGGTGGCTGACCATGAGGTTGTCCCCCTTTTAAGAAGCACTGAAAGGATACTTAAACTTGTTTACCTTGAAGCAAAAGCTTTGAAAAGTAACACAATTGATACTGAACATCTGTTATTGGCAATACTCAAGGATGAAAATGCTTTGGTAACAAGGTTTCTTTCAGAATTGGATGTTGACTACCAGTCAGTACGCAGGATGGTCGAGGCAGAATCACCTACCGCGAAAGCTGATTTTCCAAAAGATGAAGATGATGAAGGTCAAAGTTTTAGCGGTCAGGGAAAAGGCCATCCCTCCTCCCCTTCTTCATCCAAATCATCATCAGACACACCTGTTTTGGATAATTTCGGAATAGATCTTACAAAAGCTGCAGAAGAAGGCCGGCTCGATCCGGTTGTTGGCAGAGAGAGGGAGATTGAGCGGTTAGCTCAGATATTATCAAGAAGAAAAAAGAATAATCCTGTCCTCATTGGTGAACCAGGAGTTGGAAAATCAGCAATTGCTGAAGGACTTGCTCTGCGTATAATTAAAAAGAATGTCTCGAGAGTTCTTTTTAACAAGAGAGTGGTTGCTCTTGACCTTGCATCAATAGTTGCAGGAACTAAGTACCGGGGGCAGTTTGAAGAAAGAATGAAAGCAATACTTAATGAGCTTTCAAAAAACGACAACATAATTCTATTCATCGATGAGATTCACACTATAGTTGGCGCCGGAGGAGCAACAGGCTCACTCGATGCAGCAAATATGCTTAAGCCTGCCCTTGCCCGGGGCGAAATTCAATGTATCGGTGCGACTACATTGAATGAATACCGTCAGCATATTGAGAAAGACGGAGCTCTTGAGAGACGATTCCAGAAAATAATAGTTGAGCCAACTTCAATTGAAGAGACAATAAATATTCTCCATAATATTAAGGAGAGGTATGAAGAACACCATAATGTGATGTACACCGATGAAGCTATCGATGCATGTGTGAAGCTGACAAACCGTTATATTTCTGATCGTCACCTGCCTGACAAGGCAATTGATGCGCTGGATGAGTCAGGTTCAAGGGTTCATATTTCAAATATTGTTGTTCCCGAGAAAATCCTTTCGCTTGAAATTCAGCTTGAGGAAACAAAAAAGGAAAAAATGATGGCAGTAAAAAATCAGAACTTCGAAAAAGCTGCCAGTTTCCGCGATCGGGAAAAAGACCTCCTCGACATGATTGATCAGGAAAAGAAAAAATGGGAAAAAGAATTAGCTGTTAACCGGGAAACAGTTGATGCTGAAAAAGTTGCCGAAGTTGTTGCAATGATGACAGGTGTTCCTGTCCAGAGGATAGCCCAAACAGAAGGAACCAGGTTATTAAAGATGGCCGATGAAATGAAAGGAAATGTTATTGGACAGGATGAAGCCATTTTTAAAATTGTAAAATCGATCCAGAGGAACAGGGCAGGTCTGAAAGATCCTAATAAACCTATTGGAACATTTATTTTCCTTGGGCCAACCGGTGTCGGCAAAACCCAACTTGCAAAAGTTCTCGCCAAATTTCTATTCGACACAACCGATAATCTTGTCAGGATCGATATGAGCGAATATATGGAGAAGTTCTCTGTATCAAGACTTGTTGGAGCGCCTCCCGGATATGTAGGTTATGAGGAGGGTGGCCAGCTTACAGAGAAAGTGAGAAGAAAACCATATTCAGTAGTACTTCTTGATGAGATTGAAAAGGCTCACCCGGATGTATTCCATATTATGCTTCAGGTACTTGATGAAGGACAATTAACCGACAGCCTGGGAAGGCGTGTCGATTTCAGGAATACAATCGTAATTCTTACATCAAACATTGGAACAAGGCAAATAGCTGAGTTTGGACATGGTATCGGTTTCGATACCAACGCGAAGAAAACCACAAGGGATGAACAGACCAAGAGCATCCTGCAGAAGGCACTCCAAAAAACATTTGCCCCCGAATTTCTGAACAGAATTGATGATGTAATAATGTTCAATTCCTTAGGAAAAGAGGAGATAAATAAAATTATTGATCTCGAATTGAAAGGCCTGTACGATAGGGTCAAATCGCTTGGGTATCAGTTGAAAATTGCATCTGCTGCCAGAGATTACATTGCTGAAAGAGGTTTTGATGCAAATTTTGGAGCAAGACCGCTTAAACGTGCAATTCAAAAATATCTTGAAGATCCGATGGCTGAAATTCTTATTAAAGCCAACCTTCATGAAGGCGATTGCATTCAGGTTGGATTTAACAAGGTGAAATCTGAGATAAAGATTAAAATTCAGAAAAAGAAGGAAGAACTCCCGGGAAAAACTGATAGTCCTACTTCATAAAATAATTTATTTGCTCGATATCCTATATGTTAGGCGAAGTTTCAAACTTCGCCTAACGTGTTTTATTCAGGCACTCCATATAAATCAAAATCAGTTGATTGTGTTATGAGGATATTATAAAAGCTACCTGGTTTCAGATCATGTTCAACAGCAATAAGCACCTCCTGGTCTACCTCAGGACTGTCGTATTCAGTCCTTCCAACGAAATACTCACCTTCTTTTCTGTCGATAATAACTTTAAGTACATTACCAACCTGAGATTCATTCAGTTCTGCTGAAATATTTTGTTGCATTTTCATCAGCTCAGAAACTCTTGATTCCTTTAGGCTTTCAGGAATTTCATCTTTATACTCATTGTACGAATGTGTATCCTCCTCGTGAGAATAAGCAAAGACACCAAGCCGGTCAAATCTGAATTCTGAAATAAAATTCTTAAGCTCAAGAAAATCCTGTTCAGTTTCTCCGGGATGTCCTGCAATGAGTGTTGTTCTGATTACAGCGCCGGGTATCTCATTTCTTAGTTTGTTCAGTACAGCTTCAGTCTCAAGTCTGTTATGTGATCTTCTCATTAGTCCAAGCATGTTATCCGTTATATGTTGAATCGGAATATCAATATAGCGGCATATCCTGGGGCTTTTACTGATCAGTGGAATCAGTTCCATTGGAAAATTAGCCGGGTACAGATAATGAAGGCGAATCCATTCTAACGATTCAATTTTTAATAATTCAGTGACCAGTTCAGGTAATGATTGTTTCCTGTAAAGATCAAGGCCATAATAACTTAGGTCCTGTGCAATTAATATAAGTTCTTTAACGCCCTTATCTGCCAGTTGTGATGCTTCTTTTACCAGTTCTTCAATCGGGCGGGAGATATATTTTCCCTGTATGACAGGAATAGCACAAAAAGCACAGGTGCGGTCGCAACCTTCTGATATTTTCAGGTACGCGTAATGTCCGGGACCGGTTATTGTTCTGTCGGTTAATAGGTCATTCCTGAGATTTACTCCAAGTTCATTCAATATTTCGCTCATGTTATTTACTCCGAAATACCTCCTGACTTCGGGTATTTCGTGTTTAAGCGCTTCCATGTATCGCTCTGAAAGGCAACCCATAACATATAGATTATCGATATTCCCGGCTTCCTGAGCTTTAACAAACCGGAGGATTGTATCGATACTCTCTTCCTTTGCATCATTAATAAAACCGCAAGTATTTATTATTACTGTTCCGGCTGAGACATCATCCGAATCATAAATCACATCATAGCCTCCTGCATGCAGTTGTCTCAGGAGCTTTTCCGAATCTACAACATTTTTGGAGCAACCGAGTGTAACTATATTGATTTTTTTGTTCTTCTTCATATAGTCGCTTGAAAATCAATGAGATCGTATTAATAATCAAGAAAGTAATAATTCTTATCTCTCACTAAAAAGAGAATCAACAAAATCAAACCGGTTAAAGATCAACAGGTCTTCAAGTTTTTCACCGATGCCGATATATTTTACAGGTATTTTAAACTGATCGGAAATGCCTATTACGACACCACCTTTGGCCGTGCCATCGAGTTTTGTGATAGCTATCGCTGTTACATTGGTCGCTGCAGTGAACTGCCTGGCTTGTTCAAATGCATTCTGCCCAGTTGATCCATCGAGCACCAGCAGAACCTCATTGGGAGCTTCTGGAATGACTTTCTCCATAACGCTCTTAATTTTTGAAAGTTCAGTCATCAGATTTATCTTGTTATGAAGCCGTCCTGCTGTATCAATTATGACGACATCAATCTCACCAGATACTGCTGATTTTAGAGTATCATAAGCAACTGAGGCCGGGTCAGATCCCATTTGCTGCTTTACAAGAGGAACTCCTACCCTGTCGGCCCATATCTGAAGTTGTTCTATTGCGGCTGCGCGAAAAGTATCAGCAGCTCCTATAAGTACTTTTTTACCGGAAGTTTTAAACTGATAAGCAAGTTTTGCGATAGTTGTTGTCTTTCCGGCACCATTTACTCCAACAACCATAATTACAAACGGAATGTTCTTTAATGTAGAGGAGAAGTCATTTTCAGAATCAGTTTGATTTTTTTCGAGGAGCGCAACTATTTCTTCTTTTAGAATAACATTCAGTTCACTGGTATTTAAATACTTATCTTTTGCTACTCTGGCTTCAACGCGTTTAATTATATTAAGAGTGGTTTTAACGCCAACATCAGAAGATACCAGGACTTCCTCCAGATTATCAAGGACTTCATCATCGACTTTTGATTTTCCGGCAACGGCTCTTGACAGCTTTTGGAAAATGTTCTCCTTAGTTTTTTCAAGACCTTTATTAAGGCTCTCCTTTTTATCTTTTCCAAGAAATCCCAGCAAAGCCATCAGGTAAAAATTAATGTGAAAAGTAAATATAAAAAAAGCTTCCTTCTGCAAAGAAGAAAGCCAGGAATGTTTAATAAGCAATAAATGTTGTTACTTCTTTGTGAAGAAGTCGTTAATATGATCATTATGAATGATCTCTTCTTTAAATAGATAGGCGCCAGATTTATCAGACTTGGTCATTTTTATACATTTGGTAAATGCCTTGCCTGCTCCTGTCTTAAGTGTTGCAACAACTTTCTTTGCCATGGTATAATCTTTTTATTTGATTTCTCTGTGAAGTGTATGTTTTTTAAGAATAGGATTGTATTTCTTCCTTTCAAGACGGTCAGGAGTGTTTTTCCTGTTTTTAGTAGTAATATATCTTGATGTTCCTGGTTGTCCGCTCTCTTTATGCTCTGTACATTCCAGAATTACCTGTTGTCTGTTACCTTTAGCCTTCTTTGCCATTTTCTATCCTGTTTTAATAATTCAAAATGTAACCTTTTTCTTTTGCTTCTTTAAGAACGGTTGTGAGTCCTTTTTTACTGATGAGACGGATGCCTGCAGCTGAAATTTTAAGTGAAATCCACCTTTCTTCTTCCGGCAGGTAATATTTTTTTGCAAAAAGATTAGGATAAAATTTCCTCTTAGTCCTTCTCTTCGAGTGCGAAACGTTGTTTCCGGTCATCGCCTTTTTCCCTGTAACCTGACAAATTCTTGACATTGATGTTTGTTTTTACTTCTTAACTAACGTTTGTCCTTTTAAAACGAAGCGCAAAATACGTGATTTTTATCTGATTAAACAAATATTTAATCTACTTTTTTTGAACAGCTACCTGAAATGCTGCTTAATAGTTGATTATCTGCTTTCTAAGGAGGTTTAAAGCAGCAAGGGAAAACCTTTTGATGTTAGTAATTCTGTCGTTCCCGAAAACACGTTTTTCAGAAACAATCCCTTTTTCTGAGGCAACTGCAAGCCATATAGTTCCAACAGGCTTTTCTTCAGTACCCCCATCCGGTCCGGCTATTCCTGATGTAGCAACGGCATATTCTGTTTTAAATAAGTTTCTTGCACCAATCGCCATTTCTTGTACAACTTTTTCACTGACAGCGCCATTTTTTTCAATTATTTCTTCCTGCACGCCAAGTAATTGTGTTTTTGCCGTATTTGCATAAGCGACTACTGAACCTTTATAATAAGAAGAACTTCCCGGAATACTTGTAAGCATGTGAGCAATTTCGCCACCTGTGCAACTCTCAGCAGTGCTTAAAGTTAAATTTTTTTCTTTTAATAGTTTCCCGATTACCATTTCGAGCGACTCTTCATTCTCCCCATAAATAAAATCAGGAATCGTCTTATAAAGGTTATTAACCTGGTTATTAATTAGTTCTGATAATGAATCACGTTCTGTACCGGTACCGGTAAGTCTCAATTTTATTACTCCTGAAGCAGGAAGGTACGCAAGTTTTATATTATCAGGAAGTCCGGCCTCAAAGCCTGATAGCATCTCTGCCAGCTTGGCTTCAAATGTTCCATAAGTCATTATATTTCTGTGAATTATTATCTGTGATGTGAAGCGTTTGTTCAATTCAGGAAGCACATGTTCCGTCATTATATACTTCATCTCATACGGAACACCCGGCATAGAAATAAACATTGTTCCATCCTTTTCAAACCACATACCCGGGGCTGTTCCCATTGCATTTTTAAGAACTCTGCATGATTCAGGAACCTCAGCCTGACGGCGGTTGTTGTCATTCATTGGAAAATTGCGTCGACTCATCATGTCTTCAATCATCCTGAGAACTTCATCATTAGAAACCAGGCGCGTATTGAAGAATTCGCATAATGTTTGTTTTGTTATGTCGTCACTTGTCGGACCAAGTCCTCCGGTTATCAGCACAACATCCATTTTCCCGGCTGCTTCATTTAATGTAAAGATGATATCTTCCCTCCTGTCGTGAATTGATGTCATACGATAGACATCAAATCCGGCCTTACTTAATTCTGCTCCCATCCATGCGGAGTTGGTATCTATCGTTTGTCCAATCAGAAGCTCATCTCCAATTGTAATAATTGCAGCTCTCATTATTTTGCGGGATTAAATGATTTACAAAAATATATTTTGTAAGTTCATCTGGCAATTTAAAACTGAAAAATGAACAGGAATGAGATAATTTTAATGACCGAAGAGTTTGTCAGGCAAAGAATGAAAGGCTATGACAGTGGTCACGACTGGTGGCATATTGAGAGAGTCAGGAGACTGGCAAATCTAATAAATAAAAAAGAGGCACTTGCTGATCCATTCATACTGGAAATAGCAGTGCTGCTTCATGATTCTGCAGATTCAAAATTTGCTGGTGATAATATTGAGGGTGGTTATAGTCTGATTCATGAATTTATGGAGAAGAATGGATTGACGGAGATAAAAGAGAGAGTAATTGAAGTTATAAGGGATGTCTCATTCAGCAAAAAGAATCTCTCTGGTGATCTGAATGACCCCATTTTGCTGATACTCCAGGATGCAGACAGGCTTGATGCTATCGGTGCCATTGGTATTGCCAGAGCCTTTAATTATGGTGGATTCAGAAATAATGCTATTTATATTCCTGGTGAGGATCAGAATGTTATAAGCAAATCCTTTTGAAACTAAAAGATATGATGCATACTCAGGCTGCTAAGGATATTGCTGAAGAACGGCATTTGATTATGGAAAAATTTCTGGAGCAGTTTTACAAAGAATGGAATTTAGCCTGCATTATTCATGCAGAAGATAAAAGACTCCCGATAGCTATCGGGAAGTAAAAAGATAAAAGTCAGTCATTTGCAAACCATTTTCAATATTTATATTTAAAGTTGATTTTTATGCTTGTTTTCATCCGTACAAAATTATTTTTAATTGGTCGGATAGCTTGTCCCGCAAAGGCGGGAGAGCTCGCCCTGATGCATCGGGGCTCGGTTCATAATGTCTTGAACCTTTTGTCTTTTATCTTGGTTCTATACTTTTGTCTTGTGACTTTTGTCTTTTATCTTGGTTCTATACTTTTGTCTTTTTTGAAGTTTGTGAACGGCGAAGCCCTCAAAATTTTACAAAGATTTTGCGGGAGTAGCTCAGGGGTAGAGCATCAGCTTCCCAAGCTGAGGGTCGAGGGTTCGAATCCCTTTTCCCGCTCAAATAAAAAGGGAAGGCAGGTTAAGCCTTTTTTTATTGATTTTGAGCCTCCAATGGGACTCGAACCCACGACCTGCTCATTACGAATGAGCTGCTCTACCAACTGAGCTAAGGAGGCAAATTTTTCGCAAATATAAGGAAAATCATTCCAATTTTTCCAGCCTGCTGAGTAATGGAGGATGGGAATAATGAAAAAATATATAAGCCGGATGGGGCATCATGTTTGAGAGGTTATTTACCGAAAGTTTCTTCAATGCTTCTGCCAGAGTCGCCGGTTTGAAGTTTTCCCGTACAAAAAGGTCTGCTGCAAATTCATTTTTTCGGGATATAAAGTTTGTGAAAAGGCCAATTGACAATGATAAAGGGCTATAAAGTATGCCAAATACTATCAATCCGAGGTGGAAGCTGGTGTTCGGTGATCCCATTGCCTGTGAGAGCATAGGATTTTTGATTACAAGAGAAAAAAGGAAAAGCATTAATCCTGTAAGAATAACTGAAAACAAAAGATTAAATAAAATATGTTTCTTCTTGTAATGGCCTATTTCATGTGCAAGAACAGCAACTATCTCCTCCTCTGTAAGTTTTTTTTGTAAAGTATCATACAGGACTATTCTTTTCTTAGGGCCAAATCCGGAAAAATACGCATTTGCTTTAGTGCTTCTTTTTGATCCATCAATAATAAAGATGTTCTTAAGTTTGAATCCTGTTTTTTGAGCAAAAGCCTCGATCTGTGTTCTTAATGATCCTTCCACAAGAGGGGTTTGTTTGTTGAAAAGAGGAACTATCAATTCCGAATAGAAAAGGTTGATGAAAACGGAGAAGATTGTTATTAATCCCCAGGCATAGAGCCAGAAATTTTTCCCGGTTTTGTAATAGAACCATGTTATAAGTCCCAGGACAGGAATTCCGATCAGGAGTGCGATAAACCATGATTTAATATGGTCTGTGATGAAAGTCCTGACAGTCATAGTGTTAAATCCATATTTTTTCTCAATCACAAAAGTATCATAACAACTGAAGGGTATATTAATAAGATCTGAAGCAAAGCCTATTATACCGAAAAATATAAGTGAGATAAGAACAATATTCATGCTGAATGTTCTGGCAAGACTATCAATCATAGCAAAACCTCCGGCTATAATCATAATTAAAATTACTGCAAGATTAAATGAGGATGAACAGAATGATAACCTATTATTATCTTTCTGATATAATTGGGTTTTTCTGTATTCCTCCTCGTCGCAAATCCCTTTTAGTTTTTCGGGGAGAGTATCGGACCACATAGAGGTATTCAAATGGTCGAGATATCTTTCAATAATAAACCCCGTAGCAGGAATTATGAGAATTAACAAAAAGATAGTGTTGTGCATTGATCAGCAGTCTATAAAAAAAAAGAAGCAGGGCGCCCTTTTAAAATAAGTGTGGAATAAATATGTCTCGCTGCATTTCCTCGTGCTAAAAAGGATAGGCGCCCTGCGGTTCTGTAAAGATAATAAATATTTTTAAGTTAACATACCTCCGCAAACATTAATTGTTTGTCCGCTTACGTAAGAAGAAAGTTCTGAGGCAAGAAATAAAGCTGTATTTGCCACATCCTCAGGAGTTCCGCCACGTCTGAGCGGTATTTTATTTGCCCATTCTTTTTTTACCTCTTCCGGTAATTTTTCTGTCATTTCAGTCAGAATGAACCCCGGTGCAATAGCATTGCATCTAATATTTCTTGATCCAACCTCTTTTGCAACACTTTTTGTAAATCCGATAATTCCTGCTTTCGAAGCAGAATAGTTGCTCTGCCCTGCATTACCAGAAACACCAACAACAGAACTCATGTTAATGATTGACCCACTTTTTTGTTTAAGCATTGTCTGAAGAACGGCTTTCGTAAGATTAAAGACCGACTTGAGGTTTACTGCTATAACAGAATCCCATTGATCCTCGGTCATCCGCATCAGCAATGTATCCCGTGTGATTCCTGCATTATTAACGAGTATATCTATCCTGCTGAAGTCTTTAACTACTTCATTTATTACACGTTGAGAATCTTCAAAACTGGCAGCATTTGACACGTAGCCTATAGTTTTAACACCCAGAGTTTCAATCTCTTTTATTGTTGTTTTAAATTCTTCATCATCCACGATGTTGGTAATAGCAATATCCGCGCCCTCCAGAGCAAATCTATGAGCAATTGATTTTCCAATCCCTCTCGATGCCCCGGTAATCAGAGCTGTTTTTCCTTCGAGTAATCCCATGTCTGTCAAATTTAAATTCCTGCAAATATAGAAGAAAGT
>JAPLEB010000021.1 GCA_026391555.1 Bacteroidia bacterium
AGGGCCAGGGAATCCTTTTTTTGCCTGTATGCCATCAATACCATAAGCAAGGCTCTGGCATTATCATCCAAACAGTAGCCTTCTTTTAAATTTGGAATACCAAATTTTGCATGTTGAATGATCCCCGTATCATCTGTTAACCGTTTAATATGAACAAGCGAAAATGGAGGCAGAATAAGCGGATCAAGAATGGTTTCTTTTTTTGCAAATACTTCTGGTTTATCGGTCAGAATTTTTTTAGCAACTGCAATATATTTTTCTCCAGTCTTAGGCCATGTTATTTTTCTGCCATAATTATATGCCTTTTTTCGGAGTATTTTCAATACATCCGGTTTATCCAACAATTCCATGAAAATAGTTGAAAGTTCATCTGAATCATTAAAGTTAAAAAGCTTTCCCCTTCCATCCGCCAATAATTCTGTTGCATGCCAGTAAGGTGTTGAAACAACAGCTGAACCCACACCTACTGCGTAGGAAAGTGTACCGCTGGTAATCTGAGCTTCATTCAGATAGGGTGTAACATAAATATCAGATGTGGATAAATATTTAAACAATTCTTTTTGATCAATAAACTCATTCAGGAAAAAAACATGTTCGCTCAGGTTAAGGCTTTTGACTAAATGTTGAAGATAATTACGGTATTCTTCGCCTGAATACCGAAGAACATTCGGATGAGTTTTACCCAAAACCATATATAAAACATCAGGATACTTTTCAATAACTTTTGGTAACGCTTTTATTACTGTCTCAATTCCTTTATTCCGGCTGATAAAACCAAAGGTAATTATGACCTTTTTATTTTCTAGGTTGAACTCCTTTTTGGATTGGTGCTGATTAAACTGAATATCAGGCACCCCATGTTCAATATAAACAATTTTTCTTTTATCTACATTATAAATTGTTGTAAGGAATTCAATGGCTTTATGGCTCATTACAACTATCTTATTGGCCATCTTGCATATTTCCACCAATATAGCCTTTTCGTTATAGGAGGGGGCTTTGATTATTGTGTGAAGGGTGACGATCAGGGGAATTTCAAGCCGGTGAAGCAAAGAAAGAATATATACACCATCCTGCCCTCCAAATATACCAAATTCATGCTCGAGTATACAAAGGTCAGCACCGCTGAGATTAATGAATTTTACTGCCGATAAATAATCTCTTTGATGCTCCTGCCTGATTGTCAGTTTTACTTCTTCAGGATAAACATAGGTTTGTTCATGATCGTTCATAGCTACAACAAACCCTTCGATGGGATCTTCTCCCCCTTCATTATTTTTAACCATGGAATTACGAAGATTCCTGGTAAAAGTTCCAATTCCACATTCCCGTGGAGGATACGTTCCAATATACGCGAGTTTCATAACTGACAGATTTTGATTTAAAGCAACCAAAATATGAGTATTGAGATCTAAAGATAGTCAATCTTTAGAAAGACTTTATATATTGATTAGTTTTAGTATTTTTATGGAAAGCTTTCCATTAACCAATCTACATGAATCCTGCAAGTTTCTACATATCCGATCCATGGCTGAAACCCTTTACAGGCGTTATTGATAACCGTATTGAGAAATGTCTTTCAAAGGAAAAACATTTAATTGGAAATGGTACTCTCAGTGATTTTGCAATGGGTCATTATTACTATGGGCTGCATAGGAACGATGATAACTGGACATTCAGAGAATGGGCGCCAAATGCAAAAAGCATATTTGTTACCGGAATTTTTACCGGTTGGAAAGATAAACAGGAATTTATGATGAAAAGGGTTAATCCGCAGGGTGACTGGGAGATAATTCTTCCCCATGAAACCCTTAAACACGGAGACCTTTTCAAATTGTCAGTTCACTGGGAAGGTGGTCAGGGAGAACGCATTCCTGCTTATGCCAACCGGGTTGTACAGGATGATAAAACTAAAATATTCAGTGCACAGGTTTGGCAACCCGCGGAACCTTACAAATGGAATATTGAAGATTTTAATATATCCGTTACCGCACCTGTGATCTATGAGGCACACATCGGAATGGCCACATCATTGGAAAAGATCGGAACTTATAGAGAATTCACTGAAAATGTTCTCCCGCTAATCATTAAATCGGGTTACAATACTATACAATTGATGGCTGTTCAGGAACATCCATTTTATGGATCGTTCGGATACCATGTTTCCAGCTTTTTTGCAGCCTCCTCACGATTCGGGACACCTGAAGATCTTAAGAAACTGGTTGATAAAGCACATATAGCAGGATTAAGGGTAATAATGGATATGGTTCATTCTCATTCAGTTAAAAACATTAATGAAGGACTTGGTCTGTTCGATGGATCATTAGGGCAGTATTTCCATTCGAATGAAAGAAGGAATCACAAGGCCTGGGATTCATTATGTTTCGACTATGGAAAGGATAACGTGATCCACTTTCTGCTATCCAATTGCCGTTATTGGCTTGAAGAGTACAAATTTGACGGATTCAGATTTGATGGAATTACGAGCATGATATATTATGACCATGGCCTCGAAAAAAATTTTACATCATACGATGAATACTTCGATGGAAACCAGGATGAAGATGCACTTGTATATCTCTATCTGGCAAATAAACTGATTCACAATTATAAGCCGTCGGCTCTGACCATAGCAGAAGAGATGAGCGGAATGCCCGGCATAGCAGCAGATACTGAGAAAAAGGGCTTCGGTTTCGATTACAGGTTATCGATGGGAGTTCCTGATTTCTGGATCAAACTGGTAAAAGAGACTTATGATGAAAACTGGGACATGGGAAAGCTTATGCATGAATTAACGCAACATCGCCCGGAGGAAAAGATCATTTCATATTGTGAATCGCACGATCAGGCTCTTGTTGGTGATAAAACTTTGATTTTCAGAATGATAGACGCAGAGATGTATTCCGGTATGGCCAAATCATTTCACAGTTTTGTTATTGACCGTGGAATAGCATTACATAAGATGATCAGGCTCATCACATTTAGCGCCTCGGGTGGAGGTTATCTGAACTTTATGGGGAATGAATTCGGTCATCCCGAATGGATTGACTTTCCACGGGAGGGTAATAACTGGAGTTTTAAGTTTGCACGCCGACAATGGCAACTTGCAGAAAATAAAGATCTTAAATATTTCAACCTGGCAAAATTCGATAGGAAGATGGTGAAGCTTCACCATGATTTCAAAATACTCGATGATCTCTCTTTTAACAGAATATATGAGAATAATGTGGATAAGGTAGTCGCCTGCATGAGAGGTGAGTTACTGTTTGTATTTAACTTTAATCCCGGTATATCATTTACCGATTATGGAATACCTGTGAAAGGCAGATTCAGAATTGTTCTTGATACTGATGATCCGCTTTTCGGTGGTTTCAACAGAATTGACAGGAGTACAGTTTACATTTCCATAAGAAAAGCAGAAAGGAACATTATTAATGCTCCTTTATACCTTTATCTCTATCTGCCCTCAAGAACAGCTCTCGTTTTTAAAAGAGAACCTGTTCGAAAAGCAAACGATCTTTAATCAATCCAGCGAAGCAGGTAGAAATCCTGCTTATGAGGAAGATCTTTGTGTTTAGGGTAAATGCGTATCCCGTAAAAGAAAGACCCTGCTTTTTCCGGTACAAGGTTAACCCTGTAAAGACATTTGCCACTTTTACAACTGACTAACTTAAACTCTTCACTGGCTATAAATTCATGTTCACCCTTTTTACTCATGTGGGTGATAATAAACTCTACACCAACGTTCTCTTTTGGAATTTTTTTAACATCGAGAGCAATTTCTGCCCTGTAATCGTGTCCTGAGCGGTAAACATTTTCTCCTGCCCGTTCAAAACTATAATTTATAACTTCAATATTATCCCACTCCTCTCTCATTGTTTGTTTCCAGGCTGCCAGCTCTTTTGCTTTCTCAAAGTTGTTTTCAACCAGATATTTATTACGGATAAAAAGTTTAAAATAATATTTCTCAAAATAGTCATCAATCATTCTTTTCATGGTAAATTCAGGAGCAATCTTTACCATAGTGTTTTTTACAAGGCTCATCCATTCAACGGGCACACCCTGGTCATTAAATGCATAATAGGCCGGAACTATTTCATATTCAAGCATATTATAAATAGTTTCAGCATCAATATCATCCTGCAGGTCCTGGTTTTCGTAAGTCCTTTTCTTTGGTAAAGCCCATCCGGCAAATGCGCGGTAACCTTCAACCCACCAACCATCAAGAACGCTGAAATGTATTGTTCCATTCATCACGGCTTTTTCACCGCTGGTACCGGAGGCTTCAAGTGGCCTTGTAGGTGTATTAAGCCAGATGTCTACACCCCTTACAAGGTATTTTGCCATCTCAATATCATAATTCTCCAGAAATATTACTTTCCCTGTAAACTGTGGCATCTGTGATATTTCAAAAATCTTTTTAATCAGATCCTGGCCTCCTCCATCGTTGGGATGAGCTTTTCCGGCATAAATAAACTGGACTGGTTTCCCTGGATTATTAACTATACGAGCAAGCCTGTCAAGGTCTCTGAATAGAAGTGAAGCTCTTTTATATGTTGCAAACCGCCGGGCAAAACCTATAGTAAGCGCTTTTTCATCGAGATGACTGCTGATATTCATAAGGGTGCGGGGACTGACATGCTTCTCCATCATGTCGGTCTGAAGTCGTTTCCTAATGTTTGAAAATAAACTCTTCTTAAGACCAGTCTTGACCTCATAAATCTTTTTATCTTCAACACTATAAAGTTTTTCCCACAATGTTCTGTCGGTCTGGTCAAAATTGACGTTTCCTGTCAACTCCTTATAAACCTCTCTCCATTCCGGAGCGGTCCAGGTTGGATGATGAACCCCGTTAGTGACGTATCCGATGAAAAGTTCCTCTTTCAGATAGCCCGGCCATAATTTATTAAACATTCCCTGACTAACCTCTCCGTGCAGTTTACTAACACCATTCACTTCCTGCGACATGCGTGTTGCAAGAAAACTCATATTGAATTTCTTATCAGAATCGCCTTCGCAGCGGCCAAGGGACATAAGATCATCCCATGAAATATTCAGGCGGCTGTGATAATGAGAAATGTATTTACGGAGAAGGTCCTCATCAAAAGCATCATGCCCTGCAGGTACAGGTGTATGTGTTGTGAAAAGCGTTGATGATCGTACTGCTTCAAGTGCCTGATTAAACGTGAGATGGTTCTCATCAATAAGCGTTCTGAGTCGTTCAAGGCTGATAAATGCCGAATGTCCTTCGTTGCTGTGATATATATCAGGTTTCAATCCCATAGCTACAAGAGCTCTTATCCCTCCTATTCCCAGGATAAGTTCCTGTCTCAGCCTGTTTTCATTATCCCCTCCGTACAGATAATGAGTAACCGTCCGGTCTTCGGGTGAATTATCTTCAAGATCGGTATCAAGAAGGACTAGCCGGACTTTCCCCACCATAGCTTGCCAGACTCTGATTTTAACAGTTCTTGCTGGCCATGCCAGGCTTACGAAAAGATTGTTTCCTGTTGAATCTTTTACAGGGACGATTGGAAGTCGTGAAAACTCTTCAGCTACATATATTGAAAGTTGTTCTCCTTTGGGCCCAAGTTTCTGTTTAAAATAGCCGTATCTGTAAAGCAGTCCGATGCCAGTAATATTCATATTCGAATCGCTGGCTTCTTTAAGGTAGTCGCCTGCCAGTATTCCCAGTCCTCCGGAATAAATCTTCAGGCAGGGGTGTATGCCAAATTCCATACTGAAGTAAGCAATTGAAGGTTTTTCTTGATCATCCGGACGATCTGAATAAGCTCTGAAAAGCTCATAAATCTTTTTCAGATCAATTACAAAACCTTCATCATCCTCCAGTACCAGAAGTCTTTTATAATCTATCTTTTCAAGAAGCAATTTAGGGTTATGACTGACCTCCTCCCAGAGAGATGGATCCATTCTTTTAAATAATGATTCAGCTTCTGAGTTCCACGACCACCAGAGGTTATTTGCCAGTTCCTTCAGAGAGGCTAATTTTTCGGGAACATCGCTCTGAACATAAATATCTTTCCACACCGGCACCTGGTGTGGTTTGCGAACAATTAATCCGGGGGCTTCAACAAACCTTACAAATTCCCTCGGTTCATCCCTTCTTTCGCTGCTATGGCTAAGGGCCAGTTCGTATGCGGTGAAATAATGTTTCACAAGGCTATCCCACATTGCGATCCTTGATACAGCATGTGCTTTCTCTCTCGCTTCTTTTATTCCGGTATCATTTAACCCGATAAACATTGACATGAAATTCCTGATATCAGCGATAACCTTATTTTCGTTATCATCAGTTCTTTCTACAATTGATATGCCGTTACCCGGATTTTCAAAATAGTTCTTTACCCAGAGACCGAATCCTGAAAGTGATGTAGTTACAGTCGGAATGGAAAACATCAGGCTTTCAAGCGGAGTGTATCCCCATGGTTCATAATATGATGGGAATACTGAAAGATCAAATCCAATTAGAAGATCAAAGTATGGTATATTAAAAATCCCATCGTTCCCGTTAAGATAGGAAGGAACAAAAATAATCTTCACTTTCGATTTATGGTCATTATTAAGGCTATTAGCTGCTATTTTCTGTAAAACCGGATCAGTTAAAGGGTAATGCAGATTATGGGTAAGGTATCTGTCGCCACCGTTTCCTGGTCCGTTGTTATACAGAATATTAATTATATCCTGTCGTGGTCCTTTATGGTATGCAGGCATAAGGATGAAGGCAACACATTCTTTTTCAATATTATCCTTCTTATTCATCTCCCCCAGGGAATCTATAAAAATATCTACTCCTTTATTTCTGAATTCATATCTTCCGCTGTTAACCACAAAGGCACAATCTTTTGAGAGGGAATAGCCAAGAACTGCCTCAGCGACGTTTTTCAGTTTCAACCTGGCATTATCTCTGGTTTCCTCAAATTTGTCAACTGAAGGTACAAAAGAATCTTCGAACCCGTTTGGGGTCACTATATCAACACCCTTCCCCAGAAAGTGGCTGCATTCTCTTGAAGTTATTTCGCTTACGGTTGTAAATACATCCGCCTCAACGGCTGATATTTTTTCCAGTGATTGTTTTGCCACAACATTAAATTCGCGTGCAATCTGCGCCGGGATATACTCTTTCATCTTACCATAAAGCGGACGGTTGTTGCCTGCGATGCACCGACCTAACACTGTAGCATGAGTAGTGAATGATGTGGCAACCCACGGTGCAAACTTTTTCAGATATAATATCCCGATCCCGGTCATCCACTCATGAAACTGAGCAATAATATTATGATGATCATGGTAAAATGTTGTAAAACTTTCAATTAGTTTACCGGCAGCATATCCGAAGAGAGCAGGCTCCACATAATCCCATTGACCTGAAATACTATCAAGTTTATATGTTTCCCAGAACCCGGCAAATATCTCATTCTGCTGTCCGAAATATGGTGTAAAATCTATAAGAATCACAATTGGTTTCCCTGCAATGTTCCATCTGCCTGTTTTCACTCTTAATCCTTCTGAAGCGGCCCTGCCCTTCCACTCGACAAATAGCGATTCGTCCGGAATAAACTCAGGATTAGTCACATCTTCCCTCCATACATCGGGCCCGATAAGTATATAATTATCTCCAAGTTCATTTACGATATTAAGCGCTTTTGTTGAGATTACCGTATGTATGCCTCCCACTTTGTTGCATACTTCCCAACTGGTTTCAAAAATAAAATCAACCTTCATTTTAAATCTTTATTTGTATCAGATTAGTATCCTGTTATTCTCGGTTTGCAATGGTACAGTTCTTTCAATAAAAAATTTACCATAATTCCATTTTGTAGGATTGTATTTCATCATATCTCTTTCATTCCCCCTCCACAATTTTTATTTCTTCGTCGCTCAATCCGTAAAGTTGATAAACAATTTCATTAATTCTGCTTTCACAATAATCAATTTTACTTTGAAGTTGATTTATTTTTGTTTCCAGCTTTGCGTCTGCTTTTTCTTCATTCATTTTCAGAAGTTGGTCGACAAGTTTTGCAATATCATCATGCAGAAATTTATTATTTTTTGTGATTGTTGGAAATGGAAGTTCACGTAAATCTTTTAGTAAAATTTTTGGGAAAGTACCTTTAAAAGCATTAGGAGAGCTATTGGCGTGATAAAATGAAATGAAAGTTGAATTTAAAATACCAAGTAAATATTTTATATCAATCTCTTTTGATTTCAATTTAATACCATCCACTGAATTTGAGAATACAAAATCCCCATTGACATAGGTTGCTTGAATTATTCCTTTTGCAGTAATCTCTCTGACTATAATCCGTTCACCTTCAAACCAATGAGGCTTCCTTGGTTCTGCTAGCCAAGAACCGTAGTCAACATATCTTCCTTTCCAATTTAGGGAATACCTGTTGATTTCACTGCCACCAATAAGAGGTTTGTGAGATTCTTTAAATTTTCGTTCGGCATGGAAAATCTTCTGTTCAGACTCAAACCCTTTTTGCTTAGGTTCTCCTTTACCTTTTTGATACATTTTTACTCCCCACGACACTTGTGCAAAGTCATTTAAAACATTATTCTGTTTTTTGACTTTTTGAATAATCGAATTAGATTTGGAATCGGTATATACGGGAAACACGAAAGCATTAGTTGCATTAATATTATTTACATCTACAAAATAGTTTTGAGAGTCTTGTAAATCCCATCTCCCAACTTCAAATCTTTTTGCTGGCACATCATTGGAAAGAATAGCAATACAAGTTTCTACCGTCGCATCTTTAAACGTTTGTTTAGGGGCTATTACAAAATGTTCAATTCTAGATTCTTCCACGATAAATCTTCTTAGTTTGTAATCATAAGCAGATGCAACCCAAGACGAAGGAATGATAAAACCTAAATAGCCACTCGATTTTAATAATTTTTTACCTCTTTCAATAAACAAACCGTAGGTATCCAACTGATAATTGGCAACCTGATATCTAAGTCGCAGATATGTATCTTCCTCTTTTAATAACAGAGCTCCATAGGGTGGATTCCCAATAACTACATCAAATCCCTGTAAAATACCAAAAGGCGTTTCTGGTTCTTTCAAGGTATATCTATCAATCAAATCATCTGATTCATCCAACAAATTTTTAACCTTATTGAAATGCCTTATAAAGTCTTGATTCTTAATTGACTTTTCAATATTAAACACTTCAGGAAATCCTTTTCTCCAATTAAACGGCTTAATTTTCTTTAAATCATCCAAATCGAGTTGCGAATCATAAAAATCCTCATCAATTAAACTATTCCCGTCTTTGATATTGTTTTCAAGTGTAGGCAAAACTCTTTCGTGAAACATCGATAACTGATGAGCAATAGAAGCTGATGTTTCTCCTTCCATACATTTCAAAAGCAAACTCAACTTGGTTACTTCAACTGCATTTACATCAATGTCAACTCCATAAATATTATTGAGCAAAATTCTTTTCTTTTCTGCTGTTGTTAAGTGCCCTTCTGGTGTTAGTGTATTTTCTTTTCCCCCTTTTGATGGTTTGCCGTTGTTGGTATAATAATTTCTATGAAAGTCCAGCAGATACTGATAAGCGCCGATTAAAAAGCTGCCACTGCCGCAGGCCGGGTCAACTATTTTTATTTTGCTTATTTCTTTCGGCGTCTTCCCGTCAATGAGTTTTCCGACTGTTTTTTTTACAATGTATTCAACAATGTATTGAGGCGTGTAGTATACTCCACCTGCTTTCCTGACTTCCGGTTTTTCTTCAATCTTTGCATGATGTGCAGTAGTTATCCTGATTACTTTCCCAAGAAACTGTTCATAAGCACTCCCAAGAATTTCAACAGGGAGTACCGAAAATTCATAAGGGCATTCCGGATAATAGAGTTCGTTTATGATTGTCTTGATAATCTTATTTTCAATTTTCAGAGTTTCACTGATGCGATCTTTTTTAAGATCAAATAAACCGGAATTGTATTTTTCATCTGCTTTCCGGAATTGTTCGAAAAGATTCAAATATAGGTTACCTTGTTTTATCGCATGCTTGAGATTACCATAAGGTTCGACACTTCTATCCTCTGCAATCCGGAGAAATATTATCCGGTCAATTGTTTGTTGAACTTCAAAATTTATTTCGTCTTCGTCCAGATTTTTGTTGTTCCAACTTATGTTTACGGATAAATAAGTTCTCCATCTGTCAAGAGAATCTAAAAAGTCTTTGTCAACGGAAGTTGTCCCCTTTTTGTGAGTATCACTCTGAATGAACTTATCAAAACTACCTTTTAGGACTTGTTCCTTACTGAAGGTCTCCCATATAAAATCAAACTCTTT